>NZ_CP080429.1:0-272500 GCF_019613795.1 Flavobacterium litorale | reverse complement strand
GGTGCTCCAAACTCCCTAGAGTTAGTTAGAGAGTTTGATTTGTACGATGGAGAACCTTATACCTATGATATTTCTATAACCAATAGTTGTGGTAATGAGTTTGGTAATGCTGGCGTAGTTGTAAACCTGCTCCCAACACTTTCTGATAATGTTGAAGATGTAGAGTGCGGAAATAAAATACTTACTTTAAGCGCTAGCCAGTTTAGTCCTCCATATTTTTTAGAGTTTACAGCTGTGCCCGATGGTTTTAACCCTGATGTTTTTAATACAATCCATCCAGGTCCTTTCAATACCAGTTCTGCAGTCTACGGATCCGAGGAAAATTCTATGCCCGAAGGTAGTTATACTGTAGTTTTAACAGATAATTGCGGACGGACAGCATCAGCAGAGTTTGATATTGTAAACGAAATACCAACACCAGTTTTTTCAGCTCGTAACAACGGTTGCTTTTCAGATTCAGGTAGAATTTCAGTTTCTGTTGGCGATAGACAAATTGCTATTGCAGAAATATTACAAGCCCCTGATGCATATGTTAACACCCTTTCTGTTCCCTTACCCCAAGATGTGTCTTCTTCCATTAATAGTAGCGGCCGGTTACTATTACTAAATATGCCCTTGGGTACCTATTTAATTCGTATTACTGATGATTGTGGTGATATATACGAAGATTTTGTTACTGTACCACCGTTTACAGAGCAAGAATTTACCATAACACCGTCCTCTGATTGTACCATAGGTGTAGGGGCTATTGCAATAACAAGTGGTAACGCTAACCTGAATGATATCGTATTGGTAACGGCACCTGCAGGTTATGAGGGTACCTTGCCTGAGAATTTATCAGCAAGTATAGATAATGTGTCGGGAGATTTCTTTTTGGATAATTTACCAGAAGGGAATTATATTTTTGTAGCTACTGATGTTTGTGGTATACAAGCTCAGGTTACTACAACTGTAGTAGGTTATCAGCCTTCTGAAAATCCGTTTACATTTGTACCCAATTGCGGTTCTTTTGATATAATAATGACGGATAATGCTGTTTCATCCAGCACACCTTCATATTGGTTACAGCGATTAATAAATGCTGAAACGAATGAGTGGGGGCATCCCGATACGGGGGCTGTATATCCAGATGGAACTGTACCTGATGAAGGTAATTCCATAACACTGCAAAACAATACTACCATCTTTAATTTGACTTTTACGGGAGATTTTAGAATCCTGAAATCATTTGAAACTTTTGGTAATGGTACAGAGCAAAAAAATTGCTTTGAAGAGTTGGGGTTTTTTAACTACTTCAATCAACCCCGAATTAATGGTGTTTACAATATTTCGTGCTCTGATAACCCAGATGATATAGTTATAGATGCCGATGGAATACCACCACTTAATTACAGAATAGAAGATCCAGATACGAATGCTGTTATTCTCGATAATGGTACAGATAATACATTTTCGGGTTTGGCAGCAGGTACTTACCGATTTGTGGTAGAGGATGATTGTGGCAACGTATCGCGCTTAAATCAGAATATAAATGTACTTCCAGATTTAGTAGTGGCCACACAACCTGATAATCTTTTTCATTGTATTGATATGGGCGATGAGCCAACTCTCTCTCACGAATTTGATTTATCGGTACTTAACAGTACTATACTGGGCGACCAAAGTGAAGCCCTTTATGAGCTGACGTACCACGCTTCTTTGAATGACGCTAATGCTGGAGAAAATCCATTGCCAGATTTGTATACGGCTACAGGAAATACAACTACTATTTATGCAAAATTAATACAACGCTTTATTCCTATTTGTGATGATATTATTTCGTTTGAATTAGTAATAAATCAAAATCCTGTATTAGATGTGCAAGAACAATACTATTTATGCGACGATGGTACAGTTACATTATCTGCAGGTAACGGTTATGATAGTTACTTATGGTCTACCGAAGAAACTTCTCCATCCATTACCGTTAATGAAACAGGTACGTATACCGTTACAGTTGCTGATGGCGAATGCGAAACTACAACCGAAATATTGGTAAACTTATCATCTGTAGCTACTATAATTGATACTACTACTGTAGACTGGACGTATAATAATAACGCCATTATGGTAACAGTATCTGGTGCGGGCGATTACGAGTTCTCAATTAATGGAATTTTATACCAAGCAGAAAATACATTTACAGGTTTAGAAACAGGAGTGTATACCTTATATATTCGCGATCGTAATGGCTGTGGTGTTATAGAGGAAGAAGTAGTGTTACTAAACTACCCTAAATTTTTTACTCCTAACGGTGATGGTGTAAACGAAACCTGGAGAATACCTTTTTCATCTTACGAGCCTGACTTATTTGTTTATATATATGACAGATACGGGAAGTTAATTACAGGTTTTGATGCTTTAAATCAAGGCTGGGACGGTACTTACAATGGTAACAAACTACCCTCTACAGACTATTGGTTTGTAGTTACACGCCAAGATGGGCGTACGCATAAAGGACATTTTGCTATGGTACGATGATAAGCTACAATAAAAAAATCCTCATATATAAACTATATGAGGATAAATAATTCTACAAATTTCTATATAAAAAATTACTAACTCTTTACAATTACTCTAAGGAAAGATATCTCCTCTTTCAAATGTTGTATTTCCGATCGTAAACTCTCTACAAGTATATCATAAACCTCTTTATTGTTATTAAGCTTGTCAGTATTCTCAGTCGCTACAACAGTATCGGTCTCATTAAATATATGCGATATATTAGTGTTTAGTATGCGTACTATTTTTAGCAACTTTACTACATTAAGTCTGCGGTCGTCTTTCTCAAGTCGTCCATAATTACTTTGGGTAACATCAAGCTGCACTGCCATAGCTTCTTGCGTTATCCCTTTCTCTTCTCTAAGTCTCTTGATTTTTTGTCCAATTACATTCATAATAGCATTAGTTTTAGTTGAATTTTAGTTGAAAAATAACGAATCGTTAGGATTATTATTGAATAAATAATGTTACATTTGAATTAAGAAATTACATAATAGATATTACTGTAATTAATTTATCAATTTGTTTTTTAATTACTTACAAGAAGTAATAGTATAAAAATAGTAAACTACATATAATAGCGGGGGCGCGAATTATTATTTTCGATGTAGTGCTTGTTTTACTCGATGAAAAACAAGTAAATAATAACTAACGTAATTATCTTTTGATAATTATTTTTTGAATTTATTTAAAAAATTAACTTTATGAAAATCTGGATTTATGACAATCAATTTGGATATTTTGATTTGTTAAAAAGTAACGCCCCCCTGAATTTCGACTTGCAGCACCTTACTGCTAGTAATCGTATTACCAATTCCGATGCGGATTGTTTGGTTTTTTTTCTCAACGATGAGTTAGAGCTTATGGATTACATAAAGCTGCAACGCCCATACATGAAAACAATACTTTGTTCTCCATTAGAGAGTGGTGCAATACTACAACGGGATGGCGATTTTATACATATAGATGTTAATTTAGATAAAAACCATCTGGTAGATTCCATACTCCGTTTGGTTGAACTGAATACCCAATACACAGAACAAGAAAGCATAAAAAAAGCCAGCTATTAAAGCTGACCTTTTTTATTTGTAATTGTTGTTATAATTATTGTGAGATAATTGACCTTGAAATTACTATTTTCTGAATTTCAGACGTTCCCTCATATATCTGCGTTATTTTAGCATCACGCATTAATCGTTCTACATGGTACTCTTTAACGTACCCGTTACCGCCATGTATTTGTACAGCCTCTACTGCAATATCCATAGCAGCCTGCGATGCATATAGTTTTGCCATAGCACCACTAATATCGTAGTTATTTCCGTTATCCTTATCCCATGCTGCTTTAAGGCAAAGGTGTCTTGCAGCCTCAATATTAACCGCCATATCGGCAAGTTTAAACGCAATAGCTTGGTGGTTACAAATTTCTGTACCAAAAGCTTTACGCTCTTTAGAGTATTTAAGAGCTAACTCGTACGCTCCAGATGCTATACCTAAAGCTTGCGACGCAATACCTATACGACCTCCAGATAGTGTTTTCATGGCAAATTTAAAACCAAAGCCATCTTCGCCAATGCGGTTTTCTTTTGGTACTTTAACATCTGTAAACATTAGCGAGTGCGTGTCCGATCCTCTAATACCTAACTTTTGCTCTTTAGCACCAATCTCAAAACCAGGCATGCCCTTTTCAATAATAAGGGCGTTAATACCTTTATGTCTTTTCTCAATATCCGTTTGTGCTATTACCAAATAAACATCGGCAGTACTACCGTTGGTAATCCAGTTTTTAGTACCGTTAAGCAAATAATGGTCGCCTTTATCTATAGCTGTAGTTTTTTGCGATGTTGCATCACTACCCGCTTCTGGCTCTGACAGGCAGAATGCGCCTATAATTTCGCCCGTAGCAAGGCGTGTAAGGTATTTTTGTTTTTGTTCTTCTGTACCAAAAGTTTGTAATCCCCAACAAACAAGAGAATTGTTTACAGACATTACTACTGAAGCAGATGCATCTATTTTAGAAATCTCTTCCATAGCCAACACGTACGATACCGTATCAAGCCCGCTACCCCCATATTTAGGGTCAATCATCATACCCATAAAACCAAGCTCGCCCATCTTTTTAATCTGTTCTGTAGGGAAAGTTTGGGTTTCATCTCTTTCTATAACACCCGGAAGTAATTCTGTCTGTGCAAAATCTCTAGCCGCTTGTTGTATCATCAAGTGCTCTTCAGTAAGTTTAAAATCCATAAGTATCTAACAGTTTGTTTTCTTGTTTTTAAAGTGCTCAAATGTACTTAATAATTGCCAATTTTTCAACTAGAATGAGTAATTTTAGCCAGATGGAGAAGCAAAGCTATAACGTTATCGGAGTAATGTCTGGAACATCCCTTGACGGGGTCGACTTGGCTCATATTTCGTTAGTTAAGTACAACGAGCAATGGAGTTACACCATACACCGAGCAACTACCGTTGCGTATACTCCAGAATGGGTAGAACGGCTCAAGTCGGGTATCAATTTTAAGCTTGCTGCGTTGCGTAAACTTAACGAAGATTATACTGTGCTACTGGCAGGTATTATAAACACATTTATTAATAAGTACAATATAACGGTTATAGATGCTGTTTGCTCGCATGGGCACACTATATTACACCAACCACAAAATGGGTTTACATTGCAAATAGGCAATTTGCCTACTATAGCTGATATGGTTAAACAGACTTTTGTTTGCAATTTTAGGGTGCAGGATGTGGTTATGGGTGGGCAAGGCGCACCATTGGTACCTATAGGCGATAGGCTTTTATTTACTGAATATGATTTTTGTTTGAACCTCGGTGGCTTTTCTAACATATCGTTTGAGGAAAATGGCAAGCGTATTGCTTATGATATTTGCCCTGTAAATACCGTATTAAATTACTATGCCAATAGTTTGGGATATGCTTATGACGATGGTGGTGCTATAGCTGCAACTGGGCAAGTACTACCAGAATTACTGAGTGCATTAAATGCTATTGATTATTATGCAATGCCTTATCCAAAATCGTTAGGGTTTGAGTTTGTTAAAGCAATTGTATTACCCGTTATGGAGCAACATAATAGCAGTATAAAAAATAAGCTATGTACATTTATAACCCATTGTGCTATGCAAATTGCTAGGGCAATTGTAAGCAAAAATTCAAAGGGTAGCTTGTTAATAACAGGGGGAGGGGCGTACAACACTTTTTTAATTGCAAAAATAAAAGCACTTTTACCTAATACAAAAGTTACTGTACCCGATGATGATACGGTACAGTACAAAGAGGCGTTGTTATTTGGTTTATTAGGTGTGCTAAAACTACGTAATGAGGTAAATGTTTTGTGCAGTTATACAGGAGCTAAAACCAACCATAGCTCTGGTGTGGTGTTATACCCTAAAGCATCCCCATCTTTTTAATAGTTTCTATAAGTTCGTAATCATCACCACCTTGTTCTTCCAGCAGCATGTTCTTCATACGTGCTTTTCTTTTTTCTATAGCGCTAAGCGATAACGGTACGTAGTTAGGAATATTTTTGGTTAATATTCCCTCAGAAAGGCGCATGAGTATTTGTTTATCGTAGCTATCTAAGTTAAAGTTGTCAAAAACCTTATCCTTCATGGCTTTCCTAATCTTATTACTCAAATAGGTTTCGCCATCCTCAAAAACAATTTTAAAGGCATTTAAAAACTCATCGATATCAATATCGCTTTTGCATAAAATGCCTCTAGGGTTTATTTCCTTTATAAGCCTGTCTACCAATGCAGCTTCGCTATGCATTGTAAGTATAATTATAATACAATCAGGAATTATGGCTTTTATGAGTACACCAAGGTCAAACCCTGAAAATATGTTTTTTTCGGGGTAAGGAGGTAAACTCAAATCGAGGTAAGCAATGTTAAACGGGTTCTCATCCGTTACCGATTGGGTAATAATGTTATAAGCATCTTTACAATTTAATGCTTTAGTAAAATTTAAGTTGCGCCCTTCAAAGTTTTCTTCAGATAATACGTTTACATATCCGTTAACCGTCATAGGGTGATCATCAACGATTAAAATGTTCAAATTCTGTGACATAGAGTTTGTATATCTACAAAATTAACAAATTTTACGGGAAAACCGTAAAATTGTCAACCCCTTTATAGGTAAATTTCTCAAAATTTTCCCTAATTTTTTTTTCAGTGCAATATTCGTACTTAATAATAGATGACAATGAAGCCCACGTTAAAGAGATACTTTCTTTAATGGAAGGCTTTCCTGAGTACTATTGTGCTGGTGTTGCAACTACTAAAGAGGAAGCTGTAAATAAAATACTAGAGCTAGAACCACAAATGGTTTTTACAGAAATAGCTTCCAAGAAAAAAAGTAGCCAGCTCTCACTATCTATAATAACTGAATTGCATCAGTTTTTAGATAGGTTGCCTTACTTTGTGGTAGTAACGAGTACGCCCAAACATGCTTTTGATGCTATGAAAGCAGGAGTATCCGATTATTTGCTTAAACCGCTTATATCTTTTGAGTTACGCAAAACATTGCTGAAATTCCAAAAAACAAATCCTGTAATAGCCAATAATACTATATGCATACGCTCTTACGGCGATTATCAGTTTATATCGTTGCATGATATTGTTTACTTAAAAGCAGATAATAATACTACTGACTTTTATTTGCAAAATGGCAGAAAACTTACTGCTTATAAAACATTAAAGCACTACGAGGCAAATCTGCCCCTGTTCTTTTTCCGTATACATAACAGCTACATAGTTAATAGTAACTATATCTCTCGTATAAACACAGGCAAATCGTTATGCTACCTTAGCCATAGCGATATTTCGATATCATTTTCTAAAACTTTTAAAGAAAATGTGGATGCCATTATTCGTAAAATAGCCCCCGAATATTTGTAATACAATAATCCACCCTTTAAACCAGTCGAGTTACTAGCAGATGAGTATGTTCTACTAAACGTGCTGTAAATCATTATGCTATAAGTATTTCTGCTCGTACATTTGTACCAGAAATAATTGCTAAAACGATTGTTTTTATAGTATAGAAAACGAATAGTTAATCACACACACATCTTTAAAATTTTATTATTATGAAAAAAAATCTTCTAATTTTAGGTCTGGTAGCATTTTTAGGTTTAACAACTGTTTCTTGCTCTACGGACGACAGCGACATGGAAACTCAAGCGGATGGTATTCCTTTTAACGGGGGAACTCAAAACCCTAATGATAACGGAGATAAAGACCTTCCGAAGCCACCTATGAAGCCATAATTGTATAATTAGCATAAAATTAAGTATTTTTGAGGGCAATGGTATAAAACCATTGCCCTCAAAAATTTGTATACACTTCAAAAAATAGTCGCAATTTTGGTTATACTACTGTATGCCACATCTTGCAGTTCTCCTGAGGATAAAGTATTATCTCAGACTAAAGCAGGAAAATACCTAGACGAATCCAATAATACTGGGCTAGAAGTTGGCGAACGTCGTAAATATGTCGATTCGGCCTATATGGAGTTAAAATCCAATAAGCAAAACGATTCTGTTACCCGCTATCTGTACAGCCGTACAATAGCAGCATACTATAATCTGGATTTATACGATAAATCATTAGTGGTTAGTAATGATGCTCTCGAAATGGCAACAGAGGTTGAGGATACGTTAGATATAGCTAAAACGCTGTATAGAATTGGAGATATTTATTACGCAAAATCCAATAACGATACTGCTTTTTATTATTATGATAAAGCCGAAAAACTTTATCTGGATTTAGATGAACCTGGAGGCTTGGGAGAGATTATTCTTTACAAAGCGTACATATACTACAATATTGGGGAGTATGTGCTTTCCGAAGTGCAAGCGTTTAAAGCATTGGAGTTACTCCAAAAAGATAACAGAACAGTACACATTTACAATTGTTATAACTTAATAGCATCGGCACTGGACGGGCAGAACAATACCAAAGAGGCACTTGCTTATTACAACGATGCTTTTCAGTACCTAGACAATTTTAGAAACGAAGGGTATAGCGAAGCTAATATCGAAATTTACAAGGCTTCATGCTACAATAATATAGGAGGTGTTTACATTAAGCAGGGTGATTACCAAAAAGCCATTGATATTTACAATGAAGCTTTACAAATTAACGATTTAAAAAACAGAGCAACCTACCTGTATGCAAAACTCCTGAACAATTTAGCCTACGCCAAGTTTAAGGCAGGAGATGATAAAGACTTGCCCGACCTCTTTTATGAATCGTTAAACATACGCGATAGTATTAACAATACATCGGGTATTGTGGCAAGCAGTATTCATTTAGGAGAGTATTTTGCTTCTGAACAAGATACTGTACAAGCCCTAAAATACCTTAAGAATGCCTATAGTAATGCAAAAAAGATAAAAAGTCATTTTGATATTTTAAATAGCCTAAAGTTACTTGCCGAACTTGATAAGGACAGGAGTATTTACTATTCCAACCGTTATATTACAGTAAACGATAGTTTACAGGATATGGCGCGTGCCAACCGAGAGAAGTATGCACGTATTGAGTACGAAACAAATAAACTCCAAAGTGAAAAAGAAGCACTCGTAAAAAGAAATAGCCTTATAATTGGCGCATCTGCCATAGCGTTATTATTTATAGCGGCTGTTTTTATAATTTACTACTTAAATTCACGCAATAAAGAACTACTCCTAATTCAAGAACAACAAAAAGCAAATGAGGAGATATACCAGTTAATGAATGAGCAACAAACTAAAATAGACCTTGCTCGTAAAGAAGAAAAAGACAGAATAGCCATGGAGTTGCACGACGGTATTTTAAATAATATTTATGCCGTTCGGCTCAACCTAGAATTCATCAATAAAAAAGCAGACGAAGAAGCCATACTAAAACGAAAAGGATTTATAAAAGACTTGCAAAAAGTAGAAACTGAAATACGGGCTGTATCACATGATTTGAGCAAGAACGCAATGCTGCAACAAGAAAAAAGTTTCGAAAATATATTGCAGTACATGATTGCTAGTCAGAAAAATGACTTTAACACGGTGTTCGAGAGTGATATAGATAGTACTGTTAACTGGGATGTGCTCTCCAATATTCTTAAAGTTAATATATACCGAATTGTTCAGGAAGCCCTGCAAAATATAAACAAGTACTCACAGGCTAACTTTGCCAAAGTAACCATAGAGAAAGAATCGGATAGTATAAGCGTTACCATATTGGATGACGGTATTGGGTTTGATACACAAACTTCAAAAGGAGGTATAGGACTCAAAAACCTTAACAAGCGTGCACTCGCATTAAGCGGTAATATCGAAATAACATCACAGGTAGGAAACGGCTCAATAATTAAAGTTACATTCCCAATCTAACACAAAACAAAATCAGAACACCTTATAGCCCCGCAGTTTTTTTGCGGGGTTTATTTCATATATTTGTGTCGATTAATAAAACCACAACAAATGAAAGACTTATTAAGTAAATTCGAGAATAAAGAACCCGAAATAGTATTTAACTGGAAAGATAGTGAAACAGAAGCCGAAGGCTGGACTGTAATAAACTCGTTGCGTGGTGGTGCAGCAGGAGGAGGAACCAGAATGCGAAAAGGGCTTGATATGAACGAAGTACTTTCGTTAGCCAAAACAATGGAGGTAAAGTTTAGCGTTTCGGGACCAGGAATAGGTGGTGCTAAATCGGGAATAAACTTTGACCCCGCCGATCCTCGTAAAAAAGGAGTACTACAAAGATGGTACAAGGCTGTTTCGCCATTGTTAAAAAGTTACTACGGTACAGGGGGCGACCTTAATGTAGATGAAATTCATGAGGTTATCCCGATGACGGAAGAATGTGGTGTATGGCATCCGCAAGAAGGTGTTTTTAACGGACATTTTAAGCCCACTGAGGCAGACAAAATAAACCGAATAGGACAATTGCGCCAAGGTGTAATAAAAGTTATAGAAAACCCTGATTTCTCTCCAAACGTAGATAAAAAATATACCGTTGCCGATATGATTACTGGGTACGGTGTAGCAGAAGCAGTACGCCATTTTTACAGCATATACGGAGGCGATGTAAAAGGCAAAAAAGCTATAGTACAAGGTTTTGGTAATGTAGGCTCGGCAGCAGCATTTTACCTAGCCGAAATGGGTGCAAAAGTAGTAGGTATTATAGATCGTGATGGTGGTGTAATGAACAAGGATGGTTTTACCTTTGAAGCGATAAGAGACTTATTCCTGAATAAAGATGGCAATAAGTTAGTAGCTAACGATATGATTCCGTTTGAGCAGATCAACAAAGAAATTTGGAGTATGGGTGCTGAGATATTTGCCCCTTGTGCGGCGTCTAGGCTTGTAACCAAAAATCAAGTTGATAGTATGATTGATAACGGACTCGAAGTTATCTCATGCGGTGCTAATGTACCTTTTGCAGACAAAGAAATCTTCTTTGGTCCTATTATGGAAGCTACCGATAGCAAAGTAAGTTTAATACCCGATTTTATTTCTAACTGTGGTATGGCAAGAGTTTTTGCCTACTTTATGGAGAAAAAAGTGAGTATGACGGACGAGGCAGTATTTAAAGATACATCCGAAACTATACAACGTGCCATACAAAATGTACACGCACAAAGTAGTGCCAAAACAAACATAAGCCATACCGCTTTTGAGATTGCCCTTAAGCAATTGGTATAAGCATTGTATAAATAAAAATAGTAATTTTAATGGCAGATATTCTGCCATTTTTTTGTTTACATGAACTATAAAGAAACTTTATCTTGGATGTTTAGCAGATTGCCCATGTACCAGCAACAGGGTGCTTCTGCCTATAAAAAAGACCTCAGTAACATAATTTCACTCTCAAAATACTTAGGTAACCCAGAGCAGAAAATAAAAACAATACATGTAGCAGGTACTAACGGCAAGGGTTCGGTATCGCACATGCTGGCAGCCATATTCCAACAAGCAGGCTACAAAACAGGGCTGTATACTTCGCCGCATTTAAAAGATTTTAGAGAGCGCATTAAAATAGATGGTAATAATATTTCCGAAGATTATGTTTGCAACTTTATTAATAGCAACAAACCTTTTTTCGAGGCAAACAACCTTAGCTTTTTTGAAATGACTGTTGGGCTAGCGTTTGATTATTTTGCTTTTGAAAAAGTTGATATAGCCATTATAGAAACTGGAATGGGAGGGAGGCTGGATGCTACCAATATTACAACACCATTAGTTGCCGTTATAACAAATATTGGCTTGGATCATACCCAGTTTTTAGGGACTACAACGGCAGCTATAGCAGGCGAAAAAGCGGGCATTATAAAAAGAGATATTCCTGTAGTTGTTGGCGAATATACTACCCAAACAAAACCTGTTTTTAATGCTGTAGCAAGCAAGCAAAATGCTCCAATTTACTTTGCGCAAGATGTAGAGCACAACACGTATCCATCCGATTTACTGGGTAACTATCAGCAGCAAAATCAAAAAACAGTATTACAAGTATTAAAAGTGGTACAACCACATTTTATTATTACAACAGAAGCCATTAAAAAAGGCTTGTTACATGTAGCGACTACTACACACTTTATGGGCAGATGGCAACAATTGCAACACAACCCTACTGTGGTTTGCGATACGGCACATAATCCGCATGGATTGCAAGTTGTACTACAACAGTTAGCAAAACAAAAGTATGATGTGTTGCGAATTGTTTTTGGAGTAGTTAAGGATAAAGATTTATCGGATATTTTACCTTTGTTGCCCAAAACAGCACAGTATTATTTTTGCAAGCCAAACCTTTTAAGAGGTTTAGATCCTTTAGTATTACAAAGCCAAGCAAGCAAGTTTGGTTTGGTAGGAAAAGTATATAATTCGGTGCCAGAAGCTTACCAAGCAGCCCTAAAAGATTCATCTGAAAACGATTTTATATATGTAGGCGGTAGTACTTTTGTGGTAGCAGAAATTTTATAATTTTTTAAAATTATGTTTGCAAAAACCAAAAACTAAACTATATTTGCACTCGCAATAACAAACAAGGTAATACTTAATGGTTGTTGCAAATACGGGCGATTAGCTCAGTTGGTTCAGAGCATCTCGTTTACACCGAGAGGGTCGGGGGTTCGAATCCCTCATCGCCCACAAAAAAAGCAAGCTATTATAGCTTGCTTTTTTTATTTAATATATTCCGTTTGGATTTACAAACTATCCAAAATACGTTCTAGTGCCATACCGCGTGATCCTTTTATCAGCAGCGTATTATTTTGGGTGTCTACATTTTTAAAGTAATAACTAAAATTCTCGAAACTTTCAAAAAAGTAAATATGCTCTGCCTCAATTTTATTCTCAAAAAATGACTTCCCTATAAAATAGAAGGTTATATAGTTAGTGTTTAAGGCTACGTCAATTATTTTTTTATGTTCTACTTCGCTTTCTCTACCAAGCTCGAACATATCGCCTAATATGGCTATTTTATTTTTGCCATCCAACTGTTCAAGGTTAGTTATGGCAGCCCGCATGCTACTCGGGTTTGCATTGTAGGCATCGAGTATTATTCTGGTATTATCTTTTTGGATAATTTGCGAACGGTTGTTATTAGGAACATAGTTTTCGAGGGCATTTTTAATGTTTGCCTCATTTATTTTAAAATAAGTTCCAATGGCAATAGCTGCACTTATGTTCGTTGCATTATAAATGCCAATTAAATTGGTTTTTATTTTTGTCCCTTTATAAGTAACCTCTACCATTGGGTTTGCTGTTACATACTCAATATTAACATCGCAATTGTAATTGTTTACAGCAAATGTAAAGCGCGATATTGTAGCTGTCTTTTCTTTCTGTATGACATCATCCAGATTTACAAAAACAGTTTTTACAGTATCTTTTAAGTAAGTATAAAGCTCACTTTTACCTTTTATAACCCCTTCATACCCTCCAAAACCTTCTAGGTGTGCTTTCCCAAAATTGGTAATATAGCCAAAATTAGGCTCGGCTATACTACATAAAAATTCTATTTCTTTCTGGTGGTTAGCACCCATCTCTACAATGCCTATTTCTGTTTGTTCTGTAAAGGATAATAGTGTTAGTGGTACACCAATATGGTTGTTGAGGTTACCCACTGTTGCGGTGGTAGTATATTGCGTGGAGAGTACAGCATTAATAAGCTCTTTGGTAGTGGTTTTTCCGTTACTACCTGTTAATGCAATAATGGGTAAGCCAAGTGTTTTCCTGTGAAAGTTAGCGAGTTTTTGTAATGTGGTAAGTGTATTATCTACAAGAAGTATTCTTTCGTCAGTCTGGTATTCAGGTTCATCAACTACAGCATATTTAGCTCCTTTAGCTAATGCTTCTGTTGCAAATGTATTGGCGTTAAAGTTAGCTCCTTTAAGTGCTATAAATAAGGTGTCTTTCTCAATTTTTCGGGTATCGGTAGCTACCGATGCACATTGCTTAAAATAGCTGTAAAGTTCTGCTATGTCCATATACATAAAAAAATAAAGCCCTAATATAGGGCTTTATTAATTATTTTGAATGTAGAAACTATGATTAATTTCTAGCTGTTTTTTTGTTTGATTTTGGTCCTACTTTAGACATTGCACATCTAAACCCAATGTAGTCTGTAGCCATATCTTGTGGGAAGTATCTTCTTTGCGAAGGATCTAACCAGTAGGCTCTATCTCTCCAAGAACCACCTTTAAATATTCTTACATTGTCGTTAACTAATGTAGTTCTGGTTGATGACTCATCCCACTGACGCTCCATGTTACCAATACTATCTGCACCTACGTAGTGTTTTGGAGAATCGTACATTTTTCTGTTGTCATCAAGTCCATCTTCTTCATTGGCATCATAGCTAAAGTAACGAGAAGATTGTACATCACCATCTCTGTAGTTTCTGTTATCACTTCTGGTGTAGTTTTGTCTTAGGAAAACATCGTCAGCAGTAATTTTTTCTTGAGCAATTTGTCCTGGTAAGTTTCTGTATTGTATACGTCCGTTACTTAGTGTGTCGTACTCTATAGTTTCGGCAGTTACAATTTCTGCTCTACCGTCTTCACCAATTTTGTTTTTCATGTAAACATTACCTCTGTAGTAGTTAAAGTCGTTACCCTCATCATCTACTATTGGTCGGTATACATCGGCAACCCACTCTGCTACGTTACCTGCCATATCGTATAAACCAAAGTCGTTTGGTGGGTACGATTTAACGGGTGCGGTAATATCGGCGTTATCGTCAGACCATCCTGCAATTCCTCCGTAGTCACCTTTACCTTGCTTAAAATTAGCAAGCTGGTCACCTTTACTTTGTCTTTTACCATTACGCGTATACTGCCCTTTCCAAGGGTATTTTTTATTACCTCTGTATAGGTTGTATTCACGGTTACCTACAAGTGCAATAGCTGCGTATTCCCATTCTGCTTCAGTTGGTAGTCTGTACTCAGGTAATATTAAACCCGATGTTCTTTGTGCATATACGTTTGTAGCTTCATCGTCTCCTGCAAGTTTATTTCTAACTCCTTTGTAAACAATTTCTTCGTTACCACCGTAGCTTTTGCTAGGGCTCTCTAGGTATGCCTCTGTACTAAATGTACTTTCTGCAGTAACATCTAATATTTTAGCATCTCTTTTTAAATAGCCTTCTCTTTCAAGAACAGACTCATTTACACGGTCGGTTCTCCACTTGCTAAACTCTACCGCCTGAATCCAGTTTACACCCACTACAGGGTAATCGCCGTAAGCAGGGTGTCTTAGGTAGTTGTTAGTCATTGTTTCATTATAACCAAGCGCAGCTCTCCATACCAATGTATCAGGTAGTGCACCTACATAAATGTTTTTATAGTTTTCTTCACTCGGAGGATACACTCTTTTTAACCAATCTAAGTACTCCATGTACATAACATTGGTAACTTCGGTTTCATCCATGTAAAACGACTGTACGTGTTGTTGTGTTGGGCTATTGTTCCAATCGTGCATAACATCGTCAGATACCCTACCCATTGTAAACGTTCCTCCTTCTACCTCAACCAATCCAGGAGCAGTCTCCTGCTGCTTGTATTTAGAGTTGTGTTGGAATCCGCCTTTCTTGTCATTGATTTTCCAACCTGTAGCCGTAGATGTGTTACTGCTACCGCCAGATCCTTTTTTACTACAACCAGTAAAACCAACTGTTATGGCTAATACCATAAACAATTTTAAAGCAGTGTTTTTGTTAATTCTCATCTTTGTGTAGGTAATAATTTTTCGAGCCGCAATATAATAATTAACCATTAAACCGCAACACGATTTTAAAATTTTTAATAAAATTCCAAATTTATGTTAAATGTGTCTTTCTAAAACGCGCTTTTTAAACTAATATTGCATCTTGCGCCTGTTAAAAATAAATTTAATACTTTTTGTAATATATTTTTACTATCAGCGTTCTGTCAAAGTGATGAAATACCGATTACTGTTACACATATTATTATATAGCTTATTTTCAATCCCTTCGTTTGGGCAGCAGAGTGCTGTTTTTACACTAGAATGGAAAGATAACGTGCCGTCGTTTGTGGGCGATGTTGCTATAACATTACCCGAGTTCCAACCGCAATATATGTATTATGATGCAGATAACAAAAAACTATACTTTTCTACCAACATTCCTGTTGCAGCATCAGTAAGCCCAAGTTCACTACGATTATCCAATATTGTTTATGAGAATATTACAGCCGCACAACTAGGCGATATAAGCCCATCGCAACTCGATGCTACTGTTAAAGCGACGCTAACCCCGCAAAAATCTCGAAACCAATGGTACGCCAAACTAAAATTGTGCCCGATTATTAAACAGGGCGGTAGGTACAAACGTGTTAAATCGTTTACATACTCCTATAGTTATGGCGCTCAGTCCCGAAATGTACAGACGCCTAATAACTTTACATCCATATCCAACTCGGTATTATCATCAGGAGCTTGGTACCGTTTTTATGTAAAGAAATCAGGAATTTATAAAGTTACGAGAGGTTTTTTACGACAGTTGGGTTTTGATACAAATACGGATCCCAGAAATATTAAAATATACGGCAATGGCGGGCGCATGCTGCCCTTACTAAATGAAGTGGAGTACCCTGCCGACCTTGCCGAAAATGCCATACAGTTTATAGGTGAAGAAGATGGACAGTTTGATAGTAACGATTACATATTATTTTATGCTGAGGGGGTAGACAATTGGAATACGGATAGTAAAACCCATAATAACTTGTTTGCCGATAGGTCGTACTACTACGTAACATCGTCAGGAGGAGCGGGGAAACGTATTACCACCATGCCAGAACCTGTGGCTGCACCAGACGTTACTACATCTACTTTTGATGAATATGTATACCACGAAGAAGACCTTATTAGTATTGCGCGATTGGGCAGAAAATGGCACGGCGAACAATTTAATATTGAAAACGACCAAGAGTTTGATTTTGAGATACCCGATATAGTACCAACCGAAGCAACAATAATGGTTAGTGCCGCTGCCAATTCCATAAACCCAACAAGTATGTCGGTTACCGTTAACGGGCAGGATTTGGGCAGTTTAAATTTTCAGCCAAAAGGGCAGTACGATTTTGGTTACGATGGCTACCTTAGTGCCACGTTTACACCCAATAACGAAGATATTACGGTAGCGTTAGACTACAACAATAGCGGCGTACCTACATCCAACGCGTGGTTGGACTACATTATAATAAAAGCAAAAAGAAGTTTACGGGGTACTAACGACCAGTTCCGATTTACATACGATGATGCCGCAAACAACATAGGTGTCATACAGTACGATTTTACCAATGCATCGAGTATAGATGCTGTTTGGGATATTACCGATATTTACAATACAACACAGGTAGCCGTAAACAATGCCTCGCAGTTTTCGTTTAAAGCTACTATGGGCGAAGCCCGAAAATACATAGCCGTAGTATCGTCAGATTATTATACCCCCACACGAGAGTCAAACGCTCGGGTGGCCAATCAAAATCTAAAAGGCACCATATTTAATAATGAGCAGGGGCAATTTGAAGATATAGATTATTTAATTGTAACCCCTGAGTTTTTACAGTCGCAAGCAGAATCGTTAGCGAATATTCACAGAGCGCAATCCGATTTAAATGTAAAAGTGATTACGCTAGATAAAATTTATCAAGAATTCTCGTCAGGAAAACAAGATATAGGCGCAATCCGAAACTTTGTAAAATACATTTACAACAACGCCTCGTCCGAAGAAAACAGAATTAAATATGTAAATCTGTTTGGCGATGCCTCTTTTGATTTTAAAGACAGAATACCAAACAATACCAATATAGTACCCATCTATCACGATTTTGATCCGTCAAATGTGGGGCGTAGTAACTACAGTATCGTAACCACATACGTTTCGGACGATTTTTTTGTAATGATGGATGAAGGCGAAGGAGCAGGTACTGGTGCTGCTGATGTAGCTGCTGGGCGTATGCTGGTAAGCACTACCCGCCAAGCAGAAGAGATGGTAAATAAAATTGCCGAGTATTTAAGTGAAGAGTCGTACGGTAGATGGCGTAACGAATACCTCATTATTTCGGACGATGCTGATGAAAGTAGTGATGCCAGTTTTGTACCCGAGCAAGAAGGGTTAGTAGCTGAGATACTCGAAAACCGTCCTTTCATAAACATGCGAAAAGTATACATCGATTCGTACGTGCAACAAGCCTCATCAGGTGGAGAACGTTACCCTGATGCCAAAGAGCAAATTATACGCTCCATAAACTTTGGTACACTCGTAGTAAATTATTTAGGGCATGGTAGCGAAAATGGTATAGCAAGCGAGCGCCTTTTAGAGGCTGCCGATGCACAAGCATTTACAAACAGGTTTAAATACCCATTGTTTATAACCGCTACTTGCGACCTTACTAAATTTGATAACCCTTACCGAACTACAGCAGGAGAAGAAATATATTGGAATCCAAAAGGTGGTGCCATTGCCATGATGACCACTACACGTGCTATTTTTATAACTGCAGCCATAAGTTTTAATACCCAATTAGCATCCCGATTATATGCTTTTAACGGAGGCGAATATCCATCTATGGCAGAAGCATTACGCTTGGCAAAATCAAACCAAGAAACCTATAGGTTAATAGCCTTTGTTGGCGACCCTGCATTAAAACTAGCGGTACCAGGACCAAACGTTGAACTTACTGCCATAAACAATGTACCCGTTGCCGATGTTACCCAGCCCCTACGCTCGTTGGAATATGTAGAGCTTTCAGGTAACGTTACTACCGAAGGCGGTACACCCATAACCAGTTACAATGGTGAGCTGGAAGTAACCGTTTTTGATAAAGACATCCAGCGCGAAACATTAAATAATGATAATATCTTAACCACAACAACCGAGTTTAATACGTTAGGAGAAACTATCTTTAGGGGTAGCGCTACGGTTACCAATGGGCAATTTACATTTGGCTTTGTAGTACCCAGAGATATTCGTATTCCTGTAGGAGCAGGACGTGTAAGTTTTTACACCAAACGGAATAACTTACTGCAAGACCAAACAGGCTACAGTAATGATGTGCAAATTGGTGGGATTAACCCAAACGCAGCCGAAGATAGCACAGCACCAACCGTTAGGTTGTATATGAACGATGAGTCGTTCGTATCAGGAGGCATAACAAACGATTCGCCGATAATGCTCGCTTTCCTAGCCGACGAACACGGTATTAATACAGCAAGTGGTATTGGGCACGATATTATAGGAATATTGGATGGTGATGAAACCAATCCGTTTTTAATGAACGATTATTACGAGGCAAATGCTGACGACCATACCCGTGGACAAGTTCGTTTTCCGTTCGCAGACCTTGAAGAAGGTTTACATACCCTAACCTTTAAAGCTTGGGATGTATATAACAACTTAGTTACTGCCGATATACAATTTGTAGTAGCAGGCAGCGATGCATTGGAGTTGGAACGGGTGTTAAATTACCCCAACCCATTTACAAGTTACACCGAGTTTTGGTTTAACCATAACCGACCGTTTGAACCGCTTGATGTGCAAGTGCAAGTATTTACCGTAACGGGTAAAGTGGTAAAAACAATTAACCGTACCATAATTACAGATGGTTTCCTTTCGAGAGAGATAACATGGGACGGTCGAGATGATTTTGGCGACAAAATTGGCAAGGGTGTTTACATCTATAAACTAACCGTCAGGTCTTCTGCAACCAACAAAACAGCACATAAGTATGAAAAGCTTGTATTGCTATAAAAAACACTATATTTGTTACCTTTAAAATTTGGAAAAATAGAAATGAAAAAGATTATTTTATTTGCTGTGTGCCTATTAGGAGTACAAATGGCAAAAGCACAAAATGAAAGGGCTATTACTACAGGAGTACCTTTTTTATTAATAGCTGCCGACGCAAGAGCTGCAGGTATGGGCGACCAGGGTGTAGCAACCTCTACAGATGCGTATTCTCAGCAATGGAATCCTGCAAAATATGCTTTTGCGCTTGATGGGCAGGGAGTAGGATTTAACTATACGCCTTACCTTACCGAGATAGCAGGCGATATATCGTTGGCACAGCTAAATTATTACAACAGATACAGCGAAAGAAGTGCCTTTGGAGGTAGTTTTCGTTATTTTGGACTAGGAGATATTGAGTTAAGACAAAGCCCCGACGATCCTGGTGTGATACGTTCTCCCAACGAGTTAGCGGTAGACCTTTCGTATTCACTTAAATTAAGCGAGCGTTTCTCTATGGCAGTTGCAGGGCGCTTTATAAGCTCTAACCTACGAATTCCAGAAGCCTCTGGAGGAGGCGATGCTACCGCAGCAAATACATTTGCATTTGATGTGGCAGGTTTCTACCAGTCCGAAGAAGTAGCGTACAACGATTTTAACGGGCGTTGGAGAGCAGGTTTCAATTTCCAAAATATGGGACCAAAAATTAACTACGATAACGACGAAGACCCAAATAGTGCCAACTCTAACTTTTTACCAGCCAACATGCGATTAGGTGGAGGTTTCGATTTTATTTTCGATGAGTTTAACAAAGTTGCAGTAAACGTTGAAATTACTAAACTATTAGTACCAACACCTCCTGCACTAGTAGCAGCAGTTGATGCTGATGGCGATGGCGAAATTAGCGATGACGAGCAAGATAGTGCTGATGCACAGTACGACCGAGATTTATTGGATTATAATAAAACAAGTTGGGTATCGGGTATTTTCGAGTCGTTTGGCGATGCGCCTGATGGTATTAGAGAAGAACTAAAAGAAGTTACCTACTCGTTAGGTGCAGAGTATACCTACCAAGATTCATTTGCTTTCCGTTTGGGTTACTTTAATGAGGACGACTCAAAAGGAGCACGTAAATTCTTTTCACTTGGGGCAGGATTTAAGTACACCATTGTAAAAGTAGATGTATCATACCTGTTCTCGGCATCACGTGTGCGTAACCCACTAGAAAACACACTCCGTTTTTCGCTTACCTTTAACTTTGGCGATAAAACGTACGACGAATATTAATACATGGATAGCATAAAAATAGCCTCAACCTTTACCGTTTACAATTCGGAAAACGAACTTCCTAACGATGTAAAGGCACTAATGCAACAGGCAGTTGCGGTAAGGCAAAAATCATATGCGCCTTACTCAAAATTTCACGTAGGTGCCGCGTTATTGCTAGATAATAAAGAGGTTGTATTAGGCTCCAATCAAGAAAATGCAGCATACCCCTCTGGGCTTTGTGCCGAGCGTGTAGCCGTTTTTTATGCAGGAGCTAAATATCCTGATGCAAAAATTTTAAAAATAGCCATCTCGGCAGCATCAGAAGAAACAGTAGTAAAAGAACCCATCCCGCCCTGTGGTGCATGCAGGCAATCTGTAGCCGAGTACGAGATGAAGCAAAACAGTCCCATAGAAATTTACTTTATGGGCGAAACAGGAAAAATATACAAATCAGATTCGCTCAAAAACCTACTTCCTATGGTTTTTGAAAGCAAATATTTATAACAACAAAAAAAGGATTTCGTTAGGAATCCTTTTTTTAATTTCTTTTTTGTGGTAACCACTATAAAAAGGCAAAATACTTTGGTATATTTTTTCAGTTATAAATCCTAAATGTTATTTTTGCTTTTCGCAAATTTGTGTGAGGAAACTTTTTGCGTAAAAATCACATTTTTAAAATCACATTAGTAACAATTATTCAGGGATGAAAGAAATTACAAAAGAAGTTTATCTGAAGTGGTACGAAGATATGCAGTTTTGGAGGAAGTTTGAAGACAAGCTTGCTGCTTTGTATATTCAGCAGAAAGTTAGAGGTTTCCTTCACTTATATAACGGTCAGGAAGCAGTACTTGCAGGTGCATTACATGCCATGGACTTATCAAAAGATAAAATAATAACAGCTTACCGTAACCACGTACAGCCTATAGGTATGGGTGTAGATCCGCGTAAGGTTATGGCAGAGCTTTTAGGTAAAGCAACAGGAACATCACAAGGTTTAGGAGGCTCCATGCACATATTCTCTAAAGAACACGGTTTTTATGGAGGTCACGGTATTGTAGGAGCACAAATACCCGTAGGTGCTGGTATTGCATTTGCCGATAAGTATTTTGAAACAGGCGGTGTTACCCTAACCTATTTTGGAGATGGTGCTGCAAGGCAAGGTTCGTTACACGAAGCCTTTAACATGGCAATGCTATGGAAATTACCTGTAGTATTTATTGTAGAGAATAACGGTTATGCCATGGGTACATCAGTAGAGCGTACAGCTAACCATACCGATATATGGAAATTAGGGCTGGGCTACGAAATGCCATGTGGTCCTGTTGATGGAATGAACCCTGTAAAAGTAGCTGAGGCAATGCACGAAGCTATTGAAAGAGCCCGAAAAGGCGAAGGTCCTACATTCCTTGAAATGAAAACGTACCGTTATAGAGGGCACTCTATGAGTGATGCACAACATTACCGTACCAAAGAAGAGGTAAAAGAGTACCAGAAAATAGACCCCATTACCCAAGTGTTAGATATAATTAAAGAAAACGATTATGCTACCGAGGAAGAAATTGAGGCAATAGATAAAAGAGTTAAGGATAAGGTAAGCGAATGTGAACAGTTTGCCGAAGAATCTCCCTACCCAGATGCCAACGTAATGTACGATGTTGTTTACGAGCAAGAAGATTATCCATTTTTACCCCATAAACTATAAACTATTATGGCAAAAATTATAAACATGCCCCGTCTTAGTGACACGATGGAGGAAGGTACTGTAGCTACGTGGCTTAAAAATGTTGGCGATAAAATTGAAGAAGGCGATATACTTGCCGAAATAGAAACGGATAAAGCCACGATGGAGTTTGAAGCCTTTGATGCAGGAACACTATTGTACGTTGGTGTAAAGGAAGGCGATACTGCCCCTGTAGATTCGGTACTTGCCATTATAGGAGAAGAAGGAGAAGACTACCAAGCATTGCTTGATGGTAAAGCAACTTCTTCTGATGATGAAGAGGAAAAGAAAGACGAGAATACCGAAACCGAAGATAAAAAAGAAACGAAAGAAGAGGAACAAGAGAAAGAAGAGAAAACTACTGAAGCTAAAAAAGAAGCTCCTGCAAAATTACCTGAGGGTGTTAAGGTAATAACAATGCCCCGCCTTAGCGATACAATGGAAGAAGGTACAGTAGCAACATGGTTAAAAAGCGTAGGCGATAAAATTGAAGAAGGCGATATACTTGCTGAGATTGAAACGGACAAAGCTACTATGGAGTTTGAAGCCTTTGATGCAGGTACACTTTTAAAAATTGGTATTCAGGAAGGCGAATCGGCTCCTGTAGATAGCGTTTTAGCCATTATTGGTCCAGAAGGAACAGACGTTTCTGGTGTAGCCGAAAATTATGGTAAAGATGGCGGTGATGCTCCCAGTAGTGACACATCGGAATCAAAAGAAGAAAAAAAATCAGACGATACTTCAGAAGTTAAAGAAACTACTGATAAAGAAGTAGCTACAACTAATGATGGCGATAGAATATTTGCTTCGCCATTAGCACGCAAAATAGCTGAAGAAAAAGGAATTAACCTTAACGATGTAAAAGGTACGGGCGAAAACGGTCGTATCGTTAAAAAAGACATCGAAAACTATACACCAAAAGCAGCGCAATCTGCTGAAAAAGCACAGCAGCCTGCGGCACAGCAAGCTACAGCTCCTGCTTATGTTCCTACGGGAGAAGAAAGTACTGAGGAGGTTAAAAACTCGCAAATGCGTAAAGCAATAGCGCGTAGTTTAGGGAATTCTAAATTTACCGCTCCAGAATATAGCTTAACTGTAGAGCTCGATATGGATGCAGCTATCGCATCAAGAGGTGTAATAAATGCATTGCCAGAAACCAAAGTATCGTTTAACGATATGGTTATAAAGGCAAGTGCCATGGCATTGCGCAAGCACCCACAAATAAATACCCAGTGGAAAGATGATGTAACCCTATACCACCACCATATTAGTATTGGTGTTGCTGTAGCTGTGGATGAAGGATTGGTAGTACCCGTACTTAAGTTTGCCGATAACATGAGCCTTTCGCAAATAGGGGCAGGCGTTAAAGAGTTGGCAGGTAAAGCAAGAAACAAAAAGCTACAACCTAAAGAGATGGAAGGGAGTACCTTTACGGTATCTAACCTTGGTATGTTTGGTATTACAGAGTTTACCTCTATTATCAATCAGCCTAACTCAGCCATACTATCAGTAGGTACAATCGTACAAAAACCAGTAGTTAAAGATGGACAAATTGTAGTAGGTAACACCATGACGGTTACTTTAACGTGCGACCACCGTACTATAGATGGTGCTACTGGAGCGCAGTTTTTACAAACATTAAAACAATACATAGAGAATCCTGTAACAATGTTAGCATAATTGACTGTTACAGCACTCAAACTATATGCCCGCTCTGTTTTTCAGGGCGGGCATTTTGTATGCCAATGGTTTAATTTTTCTTATTTTAGCTACACAAAATTTATAGTATGAAAATAAAACTCTTTTTATTGTGTATTGCGCTAAGCTTCGTGAGCATATCGCATGCTCAATCACAGGAGCAGAAAGGCTATGTTGTAAACGAAGAACAAGTTGCTGCAACGTTACGATTTCTATCGTCAGATGCGCTAGAAGGGCGTGATAGTGGTACCGAAGGCATAGCAAAAGCAGCTACATTTTTAGAACAACTCTTTAAAGAAAACGGTGTACAACCCTATTTTGCCACTTACAGAGATACACTATCCAATTATAATAAGCCTGCTTACAATATTGTAGGCTATCTTGAGGGCAACGACCCTGAACTAAAAGAGGAATATGTAATTATAGGCGCACATTACGACCATATTGGTATGGCTACCAATATGACTAATGGTGATAAGGTATATAACGGCGCCGACGATAATGCATCGGGTACTACAGCCGTTACCGAGTTAGTCCGTTATTTTGCTACAACAAAAACCAACAAGCGCA
The DNA here is from genome assembly GCF_019613795.1 of Flavobacterium litorale. Taxonomy (NCBI): domain Bacteria; kingdom Pseudomonadati; phylum Bacteroidota; class Flavobacteriia; order Flavobacteriales; family Flavobacteriaceae; genus Flavobacterium; species Flavobacterium litorale. The sequence goes on along the minus strand of NZ_CP080429.1, from coordinate 247,450 downwards.
GTATACTATTTTGTTTTTTCTCGGCGGAGGAAAAAGGATTGCTTGGGAGCTATCATTTGGCTGCAAAGCTCAAAAAACAAAGCTTTAGCCCGTATGTAATGCTAAATTTCGAGATGGTAGGTGTACCTTTAGGAATGGACATTACGGCATATGTAACAGGCTATAGTCGATCGAACGTTACAGAGAAGATGAATGAATACGCTGGTGAAAAGTTATTTAGTTATACCGATTTTGCAGTACGTTACCAGTTATTTAAGGCATCGGATAATTATCCTTTTTATTTGGAGATGAATATCCCTGCGCATACCGTATCTACCACGAATATGAATACGTTTAAATACTACCATCATTTGGATGATGAGTTTGAAAATATGGATACCAAGCACATGGCATCGTTTATGCAAACCATGCTGCCTGTAATTACACAAATGGTAAATGCATCAACACGCGAAATAGTTTTAAAAAAATAATGAAAAACATCATAATAACAGGCACCAGTAGGGGTATAGGCTACCAAATGGCGTTGCAATTTGCCAATGCAGGGTATCAGGTGCTAGCGCTATCGCGTAAAGTGCCCGAAACCCTAAAGCAGCATAAAAACATTACTTGTATTAGTGCCGATATTTCGGTAACTGATAATTTACAACAAGTAACACAGTTTATAACCACCACTTGGAAACAGGTAGATATAATAATCCATAATGCGGGGGCATTACTGTTAAAACCCTTTGCCGAAATTACCACTAGTGAGTTTGAATATATTTATAAAGTAAATGTATTTGGTGTGGCAGCCCTAAACCAAGCTGTATTGCCTTATATGCTTAAGGGTAGCCATGTAGTAACTATAAGCAGTATGGGCGGAATACAAGGCTCCATGAAGTTTGCAGGGCTATCGGCATACAGTTCTAGTAAAGGTGCTGTAATAACATTATCTGAGCTTTTAGCAGAAGAGTATAAGGAGCAGGGTATTGCTTTTAATGTACTGGCTTTGGGTGCTGTAAATACCGAGATGTTGCAGGAAGCCTTTCCAGGTTACGAAGCGCCCTTATCGGCAAAAGAAATGAGTGATTATATTTGTGATTTTGCCCTTACAGGAAATAAATTTTACAACGGAAAAGTATTGCAAGTGTCATCTAGCACACCGTAGCAAATTAGTTTATAGTGAAGCATATAATTGCACCCTACATACCCGAACATGCTGTTGATGCCGTTTTTGAACTTATAAAAACCTATGGCGTAAACCTAAAAATAGTAAACGAGCGTGTTACTAGGCATGGCGATTATAGGCGAGATGGTAATGGTATGCACCAAATAACGGTAAACGCTAACCTAAATAAATATCGTTTTTTAATTACACTGGTACACGAAATTGCACATTTGGTGGCGTTCCAAAAATACGGACGTGCTATAAAACCACACGGGCAAGAATGGAAGCACACATTTCAGCATCTAATGGTTCCGTTTATCCGTCCCGAAATCTTTCCAAACCAATTATTACCACTATTAGCACGGCATTTTAAAAACCCGAGAGCAAGTAGTGATACCGATGCAACATTGTCTATTGCGTTAAAGCAATTCGATGAAAAGTCGGAAAAGAATTATATCTTTGAGATTCCCTATGGTAGTAATTTCCGTATTCACAACGGTAAAATTTTTAAAAAGGGTGCGCAGCGTGTAAAACGCTTTGAGTGTTTGGAAATAAGTACAGGAAAAATATATTTGTTTAACCCCAATGCAGAGGTAGAGTTACTGCCTTAACCGTATTAAAAAGAAAAATATCTGTTGGTGGCGGCATGGATACTATCTTTATTAATATTTAAACAACAAAACAATGAATAGTAATTACTATGCAGTGATAATGGCAGGTGGTGTAGGGTCTAGGTTTTGGCCTGTTAGTACCGAGCAATTCCCAAAGCAGTTTCATGATATGTTAGGAACGGGCGAAACACTCATCCAAAAAACCTTTAGCAGGCTAACCAAGCTTATTCCATCCGAAAATATATTTATCCTTACTAACGAAAAGTACAACAATCAAGTACTAAAACAACTACCAGCAGTAAAGCAAGAGCAGGTAGTGTTGGAGCCTGCTATGCGCAATACGGCACCGTGTATACTATACGCATCATTAAAAATAAAAAAGAAGAACCCCAATGCTGTTATGGTGGTAGCACCAAGTGACCATTGGATAGAAAACGAGGATGCTTTTATAGCCAACTTAAGCCAATCGTTTGCGTATGCTGAGCAAGAAAATGTACTCATGACGTTGGGCATACAACCAACGTTCCCCAACACAGGTTATGGTTATATAGAGTATAATAAAGAAGATACAAGTGCCATAAAAAAAGTTTCGCATTTTAGAGAAAAGCCTGATTACGAAACGGCTAAATCGTTTTTAGATAGCGGTAACTTTTTATGGAATGCGGGTATTTTTATTTGGAGTATAGCTGCTATAACAGCAGCTTTTGAGAAATTCCAGCCTGCAATGTATCAGCTTTTTTGTAATGGGTACGAAACCTATAATTCTGAAGCAGAAAAAGCATTTATTGAGGAGAACTATGTAAAGTCCGATAACATATCCATAGATTATGCAGTAATGGAAAATGCAAGCAATGTATATGTAGTACCCGCTACCTTTACTTGGAACGATTTGGGTACATGGGGCTCTTTGTACGAAAAACTGGATAAAGATAGCAACAACAACGCTATAGTTAATGCTGAGGTTTTTGTAGAAGATACCAACAATACTATTATCCATACCGATGGTGGTAAAACAGTAGTGGTAAATGGGCTTGATAACTTTATAGTAGTAGATAGAGGCGATGTACTTTTAATTTATCCTAAAGATAAAGAGCAGGAAATTAAAAAATTCATCAATATAGTCCCTCAAAAATAATAACAGAAAACTCATTTTTTGGGTAGGGTATACCCGTTTTTAAATGTTTTACTAAATCAGTATTGTAATATGTAACCGACTAGCAATGTTGATTATACGTGTCGGGTTTAAAAACACATTCATGATTAACTACCCACCTGCCAAAAAAACAATAGCAGTTTTTACACTCCTATTGTGTACGCTATTCTCTTACGCACAATTACCCGATTTTACACTAACCGTAACGCCAACACCACAAACATGCTTGGGCAACGGTGCATTGTCGTTTACCGTTTCGGGAACCGACCCTGATGCCTCATTAGATTATTCTGTATACTTACTGCCCAATACGGCTACACCAATAACAGTTACAACTGATGCTATTGTAAACGGACTTTCTGCGGGCAATTATCTTGTAACTGCTACGCAATCGTTAGGAGCATTATCCAATACCAGTTCAGCAAACGCTACTATTACCAATGAGGTAACAACGCTAACGTACAATCTTATTCCAACAAAAGTACAATGTGGTAACGATGGTGCTATTACTGTTAATGTACTAACAGGTAATGCAGCATCGTACGAAATACTATCAGGACCAGTAACAGTACCCGAGCAAGCCTCTAATGTTTTTAATAATTTACCCGAAGGGCTTTACTCTGTTAGGGTTTTTGATAATTGTGGCGAGGCTGTAGTAGTAACAATACAAGTTGTTCAGGATACTACCGCTATGCTAATAACTAGCCCTGTGTTTTTTGGTGGCGAGTTACCCAATTGTAATACCATAACAGTAGGTAATAACTATGTAGCACTATCTGGTAACAGCATTTTTTTTCCGCTAACATTCCAATATAGTGTTTATCCTCCAGGAGGTGGCGCGCCTACTATAATTACCGAAAATGTACCTACGGGCAGCTTAACCAACCCCAACCTTGTAACCACTACAATTCCTTTTTATAACGACCAAGAATATTATTACGATATTTTGGTTACTGATGTTTGTGGTAATACCTTTACACAAGATAATAACATAGTAAATCAAGGGCTATCATTTGAAAACCTTATTGATAATGAAGGTTGCGATGATAATTCGCTTACGATACAGCCCCGAAACTTTGTGGGACCTATAACAATAAATTTTGATAGTGCACCAGTAGGGTTTAACCCAACAGATTATAATGCCAACCATCCTAATTTTGATGGGGAAGCAGAGTATGATACAGACGACCTTGTTCCGTATGGTAGTTACACCGTAACCATAGCAGATGCATGCGGCAGAAGTTATACTGAGGAATTTGAAATTACTGCGCCAGAGGTGCAACCGCAGGTAACAATACAAACCGATTGCGGATCGGATGATGGTAATGTTATTATTGAAATTAATGCCAGAATTATAACAGATATAGTAATAACCGCAGCACCTGCTGCTTATGGTACTGTACCTGATAATGTAACGGATTTGGTAGACGATGAAGGTATTTTTACTATAGTAGATATACCTTTGGGCGATTATACTTTTGTTATAACCGACTCCTGCGGTGTTGAATACACGGAGGAGGTAGAAGTTGAAGTTGTAGGGAGTAATAATCTTGCTATAAGCTTATTTCAACGCCCAGGTTGCGAAGAAGGTTTTGGCTCAATACGCTTAAACGCATCGGGCGATTTTGAGATAGTAACCTTAACCAATGGTCCTGCAGCATTCAGTACAACCTACCCTATAGATGTATCAGAAAACATAGCCTCTAATGGTGGCTTTTATATGAACTCGTTACCCGAAGGGAGTTACAGCGTTTCAACTATTGATAATTGTGGCGTAGTGCGCGAAAGACAATTTAGCGTTACAGGTTACGAAATTACTATTAACAATGTAACAGTACTACAATATTGCGGTTCGTTTCAGGTAGATGTAGACCATTTTAGTAATGGTAACTACATACAATCATTTTGGCTACAACGCTATGATGAGGTTACCGATACATGGGGCGACCCTGAAACAGGTACTGCTTATGAATCGGGATTACCAAATAGTGATAACTCCGACAGTATTAACATAAATGCCTCTTCAGACGATTTGCCGTTCTACGCTGCAACAGGCGATTTCCGTGTAATAAAAACATTCTTTACGTATGCTAACGGTACCGCATTCAATTCGTTATGTTTTGATGTAATAGATACCTTTACCTTTACAGGAGCACCTGTTATTACCAACGTATACAGTTTTCCTTGTGCTGATGACTTGACTGAGGTAGCCCTAGAAGTAGAGGGTGTAGCACCTTTTGCATACAGTATAACCTCCAAAAACGGAGAACCATTTTTAATAGATAATGGTACATCTAATATATTTTCGGGCATTGAGCCTGCGGATTATAATTTTAGAGTAACCGATGATTGTGGTAACATCCTTAATGCACAATTTAGCATTAATGCTGTAGACCCATTGGTTGTTTCGCCTTCTGGATTTTGCGATGGCGAAGAAAGTACCCTTTCTGTACAACCCTTATCATTCCTAACCTACGAATGGTATGAAGAATCGGATCCTGATACCATATTAAGCAATACCAATATACTTACTTTCCCCGCCTTTAATGCTGTAACAGATGCAGGAACTTACTTTGTAAATATAATGGCAGCTAACGACAGTTCGTGCATGAATCAGTTGCTGGAATACGAAGTAGCACCTACTGCACTGCCCAATGCAGGAGAGGATGTAGATGATATTACATTGTGTAACGCAGGAGCTACAATTAACTTAGCAGATTACTTAACCAACCCACACGATGTTGGCGGTACTTGGGAGGATATCAATGCTACAGGAGCGTTAACAGATAATATGTTTGACACCGATGGTATATTATCAGGAAAATATACCTTTAAGTATACCGTAAACGGTTTATGCGATGCATCTGACGAGGCATTAATAACTGTAACACTAAACGACATACCCGATGTACCTGTTGTAGAGGTTGTACCACCCCTTTGCGAGGGCGGAACAATACAACTTTCCGTTACACCAGTTGCAGGAGCAAGCTACCAATGGGTAGGGCCCAACGGTTTTACTGCCACAACTAATAACTCCGTTATAGCTGATGCTACACTTGCTGCCTCAGGAGAATATAGTGTTACAGCTACTGCAAATGGTTGTACATCTAACCCTGCCACTGTAGCTGTTACAGTAAACAGTATACCAGACTTTGAAATACAGGGTGAAACAGCGTTATGCGAAGGGCAGAGTACAGTAATAAGCGTTAATCCGCAGAACTTTACAGTAGGCGATGTAACTTTTGAGTGGTATTTTGAAGGAGAATTACTTACTGAAGTAACGAGTGATGTTATTGAAATTTTTGATATAGGAAATTATGAAGTACTCGTAAACAACACTACTTGCGAAACTTTACAACCCGTAACTATTACGCAAAATACAGTAGGTTTTGATGTGGTGCTTGAGGATGGTTGTAACGATTTTGAATACGTTATTAGCATAGCTAACATAAACGAAATGGCAGGTTCAGAATTCCAATGGTCTGGACCAGATGGTTATAATTACATAGGCGAACAGGCTGTAATTACCAACCTAGCTACTGGAGAGTATACGGTTACTATAACCAATCCTGATGGTTGTAGTGCAGAAGCTGCAATAATTGTAGATAATACGGCGTGCATTATTCCGAGAGGAATCTCGCCAAATAACGATGGTTACAACCAAAACTTCGATTTATCGAATTTAGATGTACGTGATTTACAGATATTCAACCGATACGGATTGCAGGTATACGAAAAAGTAAATTACAGTAACGAGTGGTATGGGCAAAGCGATAAAGGCGAACTGCCCACAGGCACGTACTTTTATGTAGTAACACTATCGGCAGGTAAAAAAGTTACAGGCTGGGTATATTTACAAAGAGAAGCAAGGTAAAAGGAATAATAGCTGTTTAGTCTTCCGCGTCTTCAAGTAAACTTTCACGTACTTTTTTGAAAAGATCTGAAGAATATACAAACGTAACTACAGATCTTTTTCGTGTTTCGAGTATCTCCTCGTTAGTACCTTCCCATTCTTTAACCCCATGTTGCAGGTACACAATTTTTTCGCCTATCTGCAACACAGAGTTCATATCGTGGGTGTTAATTACCGTAGTTATATCGTATTCTCGTGTAATTTCTTGTATTAACTCATCAATAACTATAGCCGTTTCAGGGTCAAGCCCCGAGTTGGGCTCATCACAAAACAAATACTTAGGGTTGTTTACTATTGCACGTGCAATGGCTACCCTTTTCTGCATACCACCAGAAAGTTCTGCTGGAAATTTTTTATTCGCGTCTTCAAGGTTTACCCTTTCCAATACTTCGTTTACACGTTTTCTAATTTCTGATTTTCTATTTTTGGTAAACATCTTTAACGGAAAAGCTACATTATCTTCCACCGTCATCGAGTCAAACAAGGCACTCCCCTGAAATACCATACCTATTTCGGTACGCAGCGTTCTTTTTTCGTCGTCAGAAAGTTTGGAATAAATTCTACCATCAAAAGATATGGTTCCTTTATCTTGTTTGTGTATACCTAACAGGGTTTTAATCATAACGGTTTTACCCGATCCACTTCGCCCAATAATAAGGTTTGTTTTTCCTGTTTCAAATACAGTTGATATCCCCTTTAGTACCTTCGTGTCGCCAAACGACTTCTCTATGTTTTTTATTTCTATCATTAGCTTAAAAGTAATTGGGTAATAATATAGTTTACAAGAATGATAACTACACTCGTCCACACAAACGATGTGGTACTAGCCTTACCAACTTCTAGCGCGCCACCCTTCATGTAAAAACCATGAAAAGAAGGTATGGTTGCGAGTAGCATACCAAAAATAAATGTCTTTAAAAAGGCATAAAAAACATGAAACGATATAAAATCGGTTTGAATACCCGTTATAAATTCGTCAAAACCGATAAAACCACCGTAAACTCCTGCCATAAGACCACCGAATATACCCAAGAACATTGATATTGCAATAACAAATGGGTATAATGAAAAAGCGACTATTTTAGGGAATACAAGATAGTTAATGGCATTTACTCCCATAACTTCTAATGCATCTATTTGCTCGGTTACACGCATGGTACCGATACTGGATGTGATGTACGAACCTGCACGTCCTGCCATAATTATAGAAATAAAGGTAGGGGCAAACTCAAGTATTACCGACTGTCGGGTAGCAAATGCAATAAGCTGTTTGGGTATAAGCGGATTGGTTAAGTTAAGTGCCGTTTGTATGGCTACAACCCCTCCGATAAAGAAAGATATAAAAGCAACAATACCTAAAGAGCCGATTATTAAATCGTCTATTTCTTTAAATATCAGCGGTTTCATAACCTTCCATTTGGTAGGCTTATTAAATACTTCCTTTAACATTAGGAAATACAATCCTATTTGGTGTAAGGCTCTTATCATTTAATATAAAAATATCGGCTAAAGTACCGAATTGTAAACACTTTTTGATAATTGTTAATAGTTTTTTAATACTATTACTACTAAAATAGTTTAGCTTTCATTTTTTTCCAGCGGTAGTTCCTTATAAATTTAGCTTGCTCATTAGTTACTAATAGGGGTTTGTTTTGTTTTTTTGCCTTTAAATAACCCCCAATATAGTCTGCAAAAAGTAAGGGTTTCTTTTTGCGTATTGCTAGCTTAGCACTTGCTATAGCAGTAATAATAAAGCCATATCCTAAAGTATAAAAGGCTTCGCCTTGCTTGTGGCGTGCTTGTTTGGTATAGCTTGCTCCTGTAGGTTTTAGGTGTTTTACTTTTAGGCTGCTTATGGTTAGTACCTGCCACCCATAGTATTTTGCCAACAATTCGTCTGCAGTATCCCAGCCCATGGCAGGCTTTAGTTTTCCTATTTGCAAAAAGCATTCTTTTCGGTAGGCTTTAAACGCCCCCCTTATGTGGTCTTTATCAGTAAGATTTTCCAATACCCACTCGCCATTTTGTTCTGTGTAGGCAAAACCTCCTACCATACCTACTTTTTCGTTTTGCGCAAACGTTTCTAGTATTTTTTCAAAGTAATTGGGTGGTACTATAAGGTCGGCATCTAGTTTTACAATCACATCGTACGCTTCATCCACAGTATTGTAACCTGCCATAAACGCTTGTATTACTTTACTGCCAGGCATGTGTGCTGCATTGGATGTTGTATTCACTAACGTTAGCCATGAATATTTCTGGCAAAACGATTCGGCAATCTCAGCAGTAGCATCCGTAGAATTATCGTTTACTACAACCGCTTTATCGGGTGGTATGGTTTGCGTTGCCAACGATTGGAGCATACCACCAATATAGGCAGCTTCGTTATAAGCAGGTATGATAACGTAATATTTCATATTAGTGCCGAAGTGGATGCAAATATGGTTATTTTTTGGTAATTTGCAGCCGTAAAAAACATATATATTTATAATGAAAATAACCCTATTTTTTATATTAATATCTGTAAATATTTTTGCTCAAGTTGCAAACCCTCATCAAGCTTCTCCACTAGGAGCAGAACGTGTTTCAAATTTTACGGTATCTGATGCAGGTAACGATAGGTTAGAAATTGCAAACGGTACATTAATTGGAGGAAGGTTTATACCTACCTTTTGGTCATACAGAGATACCGATAATACTTTTTCTATGGTTTTTACCTCATCAATAGCTTCTAATTTTGATACAGGTAATTCACCTTTAATGCTTTTTACCACTACAATAGCTACCCAGCCTGATTTTAATGCCCCAACAACTGGTAATTTTGTTTGGGGACCTTCTGGAACATACCTTCCTATCTCTAACAGACCATTATTTGAATGGAGAAATTCTTCGACTAAACTGATGACTATAGCAGCAAATGGAAATGTAGGTATTGCTACAAACACACCTACTGCACGATTACATAATAACGGTAGTGTACGTTTTGAGAATCTTGGAAATGCTATGACGCCTGTATTTATGTTGGGTACAGACGCTGTCGGCAATGTATTTGAGTATCCTGTACCAACAGGGGGTACAGGAGGTACAAATGATATTGATTGGTTGAAACCAGATAATGTTATATCAACCAATATTGATGATGTAATTTATACAAACGGAAGCGTAGGAGTTAATGTTCAAACTCCTTCTTCAAATTTGCATATAGATGGAACTGTAAGGTTTCAGAACTTGCCTAATAGTACAAGCCCTGTATTTATGCTTGGTACGGATGCCAACGGTAATGTTTCTGAATATGAAGTCCCTACAGGCGGTGATGGCAGTACTAATGATGCTGATTGGTTAAAGCTAGATAATTCAGTTTCTTTTTCGATAAATGATGCTATTTACACTAACGGTAAAGTAGGGGTAAACACTAATAATTTCCCATCAGTTGTTGGAGATGAGGATGTTAGTTTTTATAATCTTTTTGTTACGGGAGGGATACTTACAGAGGAAGTAAGGGTTGCACTGGTTAGCGATTGGGCAGATTATGTTTTTAACGAAGATTATAAATTACCTACATTGCAAGAAGTTGAAAATCATATTAAACAAAAAGGACATTTAATTAATATTCCCTCAGAAGAAAAGGTAAAAGAGAGTGGTATCGAATTAGGTGAGATGAATAAACTGTTGCTTGAAAAAGTGGAAGAGTTGACCTTATATCTGATTCAATTAAACAAAAAGATAGAACAGCAGCAAAAGCAAATTGACAAACTTAAAAGAAAAAGAAATGAAGAGTAGTTTATTATTCTTGTTTTTTATGTATATAGGTTTTTTAAACGCAAAGAATCCATCAATAAGTTTTTTAGAGAAGCCCGAAAGTGATAGTACCTTTGTGTTTACGTCTATTTTGCTAGGCCAATTTACAACAAATTGTGATCTTGAGATAATACTGAATAATCAAGAAAGTAACCTTATTTATTTATACTGGGCTGCAAATGCTATAAGAGTAGGTGATAATTACAGAATTGCTAGTAATTCTGGTTCAAATATCGTTATGAAGGCAGGTAAGGTAATTGTTCTTAAGCCAAGCACTAATATACTGAAGGGAAATCATTGTTTAGCAAGGATAGAGCCATGCATACCTTCATGTAAAGATAATTTTATTATAGATAAAGTATTCACTCCAAATGGTGATGGTATTAATGATTATTGGAATGTACACCATATTGAAAATATAAGCAATATAGAAATATTTATTTTTGATCGTTATGGAAAGCTAATAACAACTGTAAAGCCTAAATCTAGAGGTTGGGACGGTACTTTTAATGGTTATAGGTTACCAGCTACAGATTATTGGTATTTATTTAGATATGACGATTGCTATGGGAATAGGTTAGAATTAAAGTCTCATTTTAGTCTTGTGCGTTAATTTTTTCAGCATAAATAATATAATACCTAGGAATAAACATTCGCAATATAGGGCGTATTCCTATTTTGTCAGATGGATTCGTCCATTTTTGACGATCTTTAATAACCCAGCCAGTTTTTTCGAGTAGCCAGTCCAATTGCCAATCTTCAAATTCATGATAATGTCTGTCCCACATATCAGTTTTACTTCTATAAGCAGGGCTAAACCAGAGTTGTAAAGGCACCGAAATAACGAGTTTGTTGCATTTGATGTTTTTAAGAATAGTATATGGATTTAATAGGTGTTCAAATATTTCAAATGCTGTAATCACGCTGTAATTTTTTTCTTGTAACATATCGTATTTCTCGTCTAAATCTTCACCGTTTGTATTCACAACATCAAAGCCCTCATCTCTCATTATTAACGAAAATGGATTTTCAATGCCCAAGTCAAGTATTTTCTCGGATACATCAATGTGTTTTTTTAAAAATGCTAGCGTATGGTTATATCTTTTATGTGGAAATGTTTTTTCGTACATTTTAATTGTTTTTTCTTTTCCAAAAATAAAGAAAAACTATATCCTTATTTTAGCAAATGCAAACTATATTTGCTTTTACTGAAACTGTTGTTCCTTTATATTGAAAAATCAGATTTTACATAAGCAGGCTTTATTTTATACTATTATAAATTACTTAGGTACAGCTATCGGTATTATCTCGGCATTGTTTATTTATCCACTGGACTTTGCTTTTTCAGGAACAATTAAGTTTATCGATACTGTTGCCCAGCTTCTTTACCCCATTATGGTATTGGGTGTTTCTCAGGCGCTTATAAAGTTTTATCCTGTGTTGGATGAGGGAAGAAAGAAACAACTTTTTAATTACAGTATATTATCAATAAGCGTTATTGGGCTTCTTGTTTTGTTAATGCTACTGGTATTTGGTGTTTTTTCAGATTATAAGTATATCAATTATATTTATTTTGCATTCCCTATAGCCATAGCCATAGCATTTATTGATTTATTTCGAAAACAAGCACAAAATATCCAAAAACTTGCCGTACCCACACTTTTTGAAAAAATCATTCCTAAAATAACTCTTCCTCTTGTATTTTTATTGTTACTAAATTTTTTGATTTTAGAGAATCAAGCAATAATACTATACGTGCTGTGCTATATAGGTGTGTTTATTTTAGTAGGTGTGTATATTTTTAAGCACTTTAAACCTAATTTTAATTTTGACTTTGAACCCTTGTTCAAAAAAATTTCAAGAAAAGAATATTTCAACTATAGTTTGTATGCCTTTGCAGCTAGCTTGGGGTCGTTATTAGCTTTTAGGATAGATAGCTTGTTTATATTTAATTTGATATCTGAAGAGGCTAACGGTATTTTTGCCAACGGTGTTACGTTGGCAGCTACGTTACAAATACCCGCAGTTGGCTTAATTGCAATGTATGCCCCCGTTATCTCAAATTATATTACTTCTAATAATTTCAGTGAACTTAGTTTGAAATATAAAGAAGTTGCTAGGTTACTGTTTTTTATAGGAGCGTTGTTATATAGTTGCATACTTATGGGGCTTAATGATCTCTTTAAATTATTGCCAACTTACGATGCTCTAAAAGAAACTATCCCTATAATAAATATTTTAGGGCTTAGTGTAGTTATTAATATGGCTACGGGTTTTAATACAGAAATAATTGCTTATTCAAAGTATTACAAATTTAACATAGTAATGATTTTGACTTTGGTTGTTTTAAACGTATCGCTTAACCTGTGGTTTATTTATTATACTAATTTGGGTATAGCAGGGGTTGCTTATGCATCGTTATTATCTATGACGTTGTTTAATGCCGCCAAGCTGTATTTTATTTATAAGAAGTTTGGAATACTGCCTTTTGATACTAATTTTTTAAAACTAGCCTTACTATTTCTACTTTCGGGAGTGGTACTATATTTTTTACCGAGTACAGATTCTAACATTACAGACCTCATTTACAAAGTAGTACTATCAATAGCAATTAATGTAATTGCCGTGTACAAGTTAAAGCTAGTACATCAGGTAAATATTTGGGTAGATAAAGTGCTGAGGTTTACAAAACTCAAATAAAATATAGCATTATATTCTGTAGGCTATAGCATTAATATTCATACCTGCACCTACTGATGCAAAAAGAACCACATCGCCACTATTAAGTTCCTGATTTTCTACCTCTCCCTTTATCAATAAATCGTACAACGTTGGTATGGTTGCCACACTACTGTTCCCTAATTTTTGTATGGACATGGGCATAATACCTTCCGTTGGCACTTTATTGTACAGTTTGTAAAAACGCTTAACAATGGCTTCGTCCATTTTTTCGTTTGCTTGGTGTATAATTATTTTTTTAAGTGCATCAATACCAATACCGCTTTTATCCAAACACTCTTTCATGGCTTGCGGTACGTGGCTTAGTGCGAATTCGTATATTTTTCGCCCATGCATTTTTATGTAGCGAATATCCGAATCGTGACTTTGATTATACGATTTTCCGAAGAATAAAAAGTAGGCTTCCTCATGTGTAAACGAAGCTGTTTCGTGCCCTAGTATACCTCCCGTTTCATCAATTGCTTCTAATACCGTGGCACCAGCCCCATCAGAGTAAATCATGCTATCACGGTCGTGTGGGTCAATCACCCGCGATAAAGTTTCAGAGCCTACCACTAGGCAGCGTTTTGCCATACCTGCCTTAATGTATGCCTGTGCTTGTATAACACCTTCTATCCAGCCAGGGCATCCAAAAAGGATATCGTAGGCTACGCATTTGGGGTTTTTAATGCCCAAACGGTATTTTACGCGTGCTGCAAGGCTAGGTACCATATCCGATTGGATAGTACCTGCTTTAACATCGCCAAAGTTATGTGCTAATATTATATAGTCGATTGATTCTTTATCAACGTCAGCATCAGCAATTGCTTTTTCGGCTGCAAAGAAAGCAATATCAGAGTTTAAAAGGTTCGATTTGGCGTATCTGCGCTCCTCTATACCTGTTATTTGTTTAAACTTACTTGTTATAACTTCATTAGTATGCTGTAAGGGCTCGCCCTCTTCTTCTAGGAATACATGCGATGCAAAATCCTGATTCGTAACGGTATGCTTAGGAATATAGCTTCCGCATCCCGTAATCTTTATGTTCATATTGCCCTGTGTTTTATAGCTAATATAGTCAAATATACACTAATCTTAATAGTATAGCCTTATGCATGCATAATAATTGGTGTATTCTTGTTTAAAGCGATATTTATTACGAAATAATTAATGTTTTTGTGGATACATCTTTATTTTCATAACTGATGCTACAGATAATGCTATTGTTTTTATACGCTCGGTGTTTTTGCCTTGAAAAAGTTTATCTACAGTAGTCGTAAAATGATTGAGCCATACCTCAAAATGTTCGTTTGTTAACCGCTCTTTATCATTCAAATCCAGATGTATCTGGAGTACGTTTTTACGATAGGTACCTTTACGCAGCAACGTTTGTTCCCAAAAATCAGTTAGGTGTGGTAAATGAGCTTCTAAATCTATTTTTGCAACATCAGTAAATACGTAACTAATGGCGGGGTCGTTAAGCATTGCCTCGTAAAACGAGCGCATAAAAAGCTCAATATCTCCTCTGGTTTCGATGTCTTTCATGTTATGAACTTTAATAAAAAAGCTGCCCAAAGGCAGCTTAAATTTTTAACTCTCCATATACGCCTCAATTGGCGCGCAAGAACAAATTAGGTTTCTGTCGCCATAAGCATCATCAACCCGTCGTACTGCTGGCCAAAATTTATTGTCGGCTATATAATCTAATGGGAATGCCGCTTTTTCTCTAGTATAAGGCAATAACCATTCGTCGCTGGTTAGCATATCTAGGGTATGTGGTGCATTTTTAAGTACATTGTTTTTATCGTCGGCGTTAACAGCTTCAATTTCTTCACGAATGGCAATCATCGCTTCACAAAAACGGTCTAGTTCTTCTAGGTTTTCGCTCTCTGTTGGCTCTATCATCATTGTACCAGCTACTGGGAACGATACTGTAGGGGCATGGAAACCATAATCCATTAATCGTTTTGCAATATCAGTAACCTCTATGCCTTTTTGCTTAAATGGTCGGCACTCAATAATCATTTCGTGTGCTGCCCTTCCCATTTCGCCTGTATAAAGCGTTTGGTAATGCCCTTTAAGTTTTTCCTTAATATAGTTGGCGTTTAGTATTGCATACTTAGTAGAGTTGGTAAGCCCCTCCTCGCCGAGCATGGTAATATAACCGTACGAGATTAAGCATACTAATGCCGACCCCCATGGCGCACCCGATATGGCTGTAATAGCATTACCACCGCCAGTAGGTACTATTGGGTTGGTTGGTAAAAAGGGCGCTAAGTGCTCCGCAACACAAATAGGACCAACACCAGGACCACCACCACCGTGTGGTATGGCAAATGTTTTGTGTAGGTTAAGGTGGCAAACATCGGCACCAATAGTAGCAGGGTTGGTAATACCAACCTGTGCATTCATGTTAGCACCATCCATGTATACTTGCCCACCGTTATCGTGTATTATTTTTGTAATCTCTTTTATAGACGCCTCGTACACCCCGTGCGTAGATGGGTAGGTAACCATTAGGCACGATAGTCTGTCTTTATATTGCTCTGCTTTTGCACGTAAATCGTCTACATCAATATTACCATTTTCGGACGTTTTGGTAACTACAACCTTCATCCCTGCCATAGTAGCCGATGCTGGGTTTGTACCATGTGCCGATGCGGGTATTAAGGCAATATCTCTGTTTGTATCGCCATTGGCATGATGGTATGCCCTAATAACCATTAACCCTGCATACTCACCTTGTGCACCCGAGTTGGGCTGTAGGGTAGTGCCTGCAAAACCTGTAATTACATTAAGTTGTTCTTCTAGCTTTTTAAGCATTATTTGGTAACCCTCTGCTTGCTCAATAGGGGCAAATGGGTGAATGCTATTCCAGTACGGTAAACTTAATGGTAACATTTCTGCCGCAGCGTTTAACTTCATGGTACAGGAGCCTAAAGAAATCATAGAATGATTTAAGGCTAAATCACGACGCTCTAGTTTTTTGATGTAGCGCATTAAAGCGGTTTCTGAGTGGTATTTGTTGAATACCTCATGGCTTAAGAAATCGGTAGTACGCTGTATTTGGCTAGGAATTGATGTTGCGTTAGATAATTCTGTTATAGGGTCGATATCGCGCTCTATTGCTTCGGCAAAAATTCCAACAATATCGTTTATGTCTTTTAGTGAAGTAGCTTCGTTAAATGAAATCGAAACCGTTTCTCTGTCGATGTAATAAAAGTTAATGGATTTTGCTTCGGCTGCTGCCTGTACTTTGGCTACATCGGTTTTAACAACAATTGTATCAAAAAACGATGTATTGGCTTGGAATACGCCTAGCTCGTTAAGAGCTTCGGCTGTGGTTACTGCCGAGCGGTGTATTTTATCGGCAATATAATTAAGCCCTTTAGGACCATGGTATACAGCATACATACCTGCCATAACAGCAAGTAGCACTTGTGCCGTACAGATGTTAGATGTTGCTTTTTCGCGTTTTATGTGTTGCTCTCTGGTTTGTAGTGCCATACGTAACGCACGGTTACCGTTGGCATCTATAGTTACCCCAATAATTCTGCCGGGCATACTACGTTTGTAGGCTGTTTTTGTAGCAAAATAAGCTGCGTGAGGTCCGCCGTAGCCCATAGGTATACCAAAGCGCTGGGTAGAGCCAATTACAACGTCTGCACCCATTTCTCCAGGAGGCGTTAGCTTAACAAGACTTAATATATCGGCAGCTACTGCTACTTTTATTTCGTTTTGCTTTGCGTTTGCAATAAAACTTCCGTAATCGTATACTTGCCCGTATTTTCCTGGATACTGTAGCAATGCTCCAAAGTAGTCCTCGGAAAAATCAAACTCTTCATGATTTCCTACAACAAGTTCTACACCGATAGGAGCAGAGCGTGTTTCTAATACCGAAAGTGTTTGTGGTAATAATTCTTCTGATACGAAGAATTTATTTGCATTACTCTTTTTTTGCTCGCGTGTACGAACATCAAATAACAACGCCATAGCTTCGGCAGCAGCCGTACTTTCGTCTAGTAACGAAGCATTGGCAATTTCCATACCTGTTAATTCAATAATAGTGGTCTGGAAGTTAAGTAACGCCTCTAAGCGTCCCTGTGCTATCTCGGCTTGGTAGGGTGTATAGGCAGTATACCACCCTGGGTTTTCGAATATATTACGTTGTATAGGAGCAGGTACAATGGTAGTGTGGTAGCCTAAACCTATGTATGATTTGTATATTTTATTTTTTGCGCCTAGCTCACGTATATGGTTCATATACTCATATTCCGTCATGGCAGGATCTAGTTGTAAAGGCTCCTTTAAACGGATATCATCAGGCAGTGTTTCGTATATTAGTTGTTCCATAGATTCTGCACCTATGGTGTCCAACATCTCTTGCAAATCGTTTTCTCTCGGACCAATGTGTCTCAAAGCAAAAGCATCTGTTCTCATGTATATTGCTGCGTTGTTTTTAGTGGCACAAAAGTAATTATTTATATTCAAAATAAAATGCTTTTTGGTTGCCTATTTTGTGAATTTTCCATCTTAAACCTATTACTTTTAGCATATTGATTATTTTTGTGTGATGAATGTATTTAGGACGTTATTCAGACTTTACATACATGGTAGTATACACGTTGCTTTTGCAGTACTATCGTTGTTGTTAATGACGTTGCACATCTTCCAACTCCCGTTTGACGCTCCTATAGCTGCTTATGTTTTCTTTGGAACTATAGGGGGCTATAATTTTGTAAAATATGAAGATTATTTTCGCAGCAAAAAACACATTACTACCGAGCTAAAAGTAATTACTGCTATTAGCATTGTTGCATTATTACTCTCGGGTTGGGCATTTTTATTATTAGCCCGTATTACGCAAATAACATGTATTGTGTTTTTTGTACTTACATTACTTTATACCGTACCACTTTTCCCGCGAAGGAAAAATATGCGCAATTGGACGGGTATTAAAATTTATATGGTTGCCCTTTGTTGGGCAGGCATTACGGTGTTACTACCGCTACAAAATGCAGGCATGCCCGTAGTATTGGTAGACGTAGCTTTAAAATGCGCTCAGCGTTTTATTTTTGTTATTATTCTGATTCTCATTTTCGAGATTATTGATTCTAAGGAGGATGACCCTCTCCTTATGACGGTACCACAGAAAATCGGGATAAAATATACCCAATGGCTCAATATTGGATTGCTTTTGCTGTTTTATATACTAACATTTTTTAAAACAGCAATTAGCACTAAAGAGCTTGTTATTAATTTTGTACTGGTAGTAGTTACAGCATTATTTACTGTTTTTGCTACACCCAACCGATCCAAATATTATACGTTGTTTTGGGTAGAAAGCATCCCAATTTTTTGGCTATTATTGGTGCTGTTGGCTAGTGCGTACTAACTTATAAGGTTTTGTAAAGCTTCTTGTAGGTTATTATATGTAAACTTAAAACCTTCATTGTGTAATCGGGTAGGGATAACGTTACGGCTTTTTAGTACTAATTCTGTTTCAGTACCTATAAGCATTGCCCCCATTTTTAATAGTGGTTTGCTAACAGGTATGCCTATTGGCATGTTTACACTACGCCTTAATAGCGCCATGAAGTTTTTATTTTTTGTTGGAGTGGGCGATACGATGTTAATCTCGCCTTCCAGTTCTTTATCAATTACAAAAGCTACAGCACGGGCAAAATCATGTTCGTGAATCCAGCTTACGTATTGTTTACCACTACCTTGCTTACCACCAAAACCAAGTTGTGCTAATTTTTTTAATGTTGGATAAGCTCCACCGTTTTTGCCCAATACAATCGAAGTTCGGAGTACTGTTTTTTTAGTTTTAGGTGTTGCTACCTGAAAAAAAGTACTCTCCCACATTTTGGCAACATTCATAGAGAAATCATGACCGATTTCGCCTGTAAACTCATCCATTTGTTTGTTTTCGCTATTCCGATAAATAGTAGCAGTAGAAGAGTTGAGCCAATGTTTAGGCGGATTGGTGCACTGTAGTACGGCTTTATTGAGTATTGCAGTACTATCTACTCGCGATGCTATTATTTCGTTTTTATTTTGCGCGTTGTAACGGCAATCTACCGATTTTCCTGCAAGATTAATGAGTACATCGGCGCCCTCCAATTCGGTCTCCCATCCTGTTAAGGTTTTGGCATCCCAATGTACATAGCGTATATTGTTTTCCTGTAAGGTTTTGCTACGGGTCAGGATTACAATTTCAGCTACTTTATTTTTAAAATGGTTTATAAGCACTTGTCCTAAAAAACCTGTTCCTGCTGCAACGATTAGTTTTTTCATGGGTTAAGTATTTTTGAAATTATAATTGAGAATTACAGTAAAGTATATTGCAATTATAGGTGGCAATACAATTATCCAATACCAATCGGTAAACACCCACATTAAAAAGAATGATATTGTTAGCAGCCAATAAATTCTCAAAAAAATATTATTACTACCCTCGCTACCAGTCCAAATTACTGCAGTAGTAATCTGAAATAATCCTGTTAAGATCATAAAAAGCGCAGCAATAAACCAAAGCTCTTTGTACACAAAGCCTATTAAGCTTAATAGAGTAGGTACACCTACAAAAAAATAGTTTAATTTTTTCATCACTTTAATTGTATTGATTGTTTTAAACTTTCAAAAATATTTGAAATTCAAATGTAAATTTTTTTACTTCATAATTTTCGTAACCAATCTGCCTATCCAATTATCTTTAAACTCAGTTACTTTCTCAATCATATTATCAGCTTTTAATACAAAATCGTAAAGCTTTGCCGTTTGGTTGGTAAAGTGCTTTGCTTCTACCGATTTATCATTTTTTACACCTGTAGATACATCCTTTAGTACCCTAAGTGCGGGTTTAATTTCTCTTTTACTACGTTCTTGTGCTATTTTTACCGCTAGTTCATCAAGGTCTTTCTCGGCAATAAAAAACTCTTTACGTTCGCCCGCTTTATATTCTTTAAACACAATGCCCCAATCCATTAAAGCACGCAAGTTCATACTTGCATTACCACGCGATATTTGTAACTCTTCCATAATATCTTCCATTGATAATGCTTCAGGAGCTACCATAAGCAAAGCATGTATTTGTGCCATGGTTTTATTAATGCCCCATTGCGAGCCTAATGCGCCCCACGTTTGTACAAACTTATTTTTTGCTTCGCTGAATTCCATAGTTCAAAGATAAAATAATATTTTTAAACTTTCAGTAAAAAATGAAACTTTATTTGTAAAAGAAAATTATTCAAAAATAATAGTAGGATATTTAGCATGTAGGTTAGCAGAACGCTGCTTCAGTTTTTCCTGAAAAGCTTTATGTTCTTCCGAATCAGGGTTAAAAGGACGATGAAGTAACCCTTTTTGTATGGTGTTAACTTCTTTCATCATGGCTTGGGTGGTTTCTTCAATATAAGTTTCGGTAAAACGTTCCCAGATGTAATCAATAGCAATATTATTGGGGTGAATCATATCGGATTCGTAAAAACGATAGTCGCGTAGCTCATCCATCATAATTTCATACGACGGGAAATAAAGCCCGTCAGCCCCCGAAGGGGGAGTTGTTAATACCTCATGTAAAGCAGCTATAAGGTTGGCTTTACTCCATTGGTTCTCTACAAAACCATCTTTGATATGCCGCACGGGTGAAACCGTAAAAACGAATTTTATTTTTGGATTAACTTCTCTAACTAAAGCCATAGTTTTTTCGAGGCTTTCTTTTATAGCAGTAACCGAAAGTAGTGCTTTAGTAAACTCTTTTTGCGGTACTTTATGGCAATTGGCTACAATATTCCCCGATTCTTTGTGCCGATACACCCATGCCGTACCTAATGTAATAATACTGTGCGAGGCTTGTTGTAATGCCAACCGAGTAGTTGTAGTTGCTATAGTAAGGTTTTGAAGCAGTACATTTTTATCTGGATTACTTAAATCGCTGTGCGCATCAAAGCAATGCCAACGTTCGTTATGGTAAAAAATATCAGCTTCGGTAAATTGCTTTTGTTGCAGAGTGTAGCCAATAAACTTTTCTATAGCTAATGGGTGGAACAATATACCGAATGGGTTTATGGTATTCCTGAATTTAAAGTAGTTGAGCTTTTCGCCCATATTTACCGCAAAACAAGAACCCAAAGACACTATTTTTGAATTGTAACCAATACTATGACTACTTTTTGTAATAGGTATTTGGGTTCTGAATTGCATTATTGTTAAATAGGTTTTAAGTTATACTATTCGTAGAAGTATTCAGTATTGATTATGTCACCATTGCGAAGTGTTTTTTTTCCTGTAATTGGAAAATTAGCTTCGTTATAGGTGTATTTAACAGTGTAAGAATCGCCAGCACCAATTCCACTTTTATTATAGCTTAATATGTTATGGTCGCTACCCCAAAACTTATGTATGATTTGTGTATCAAAAGAAGCCGTATTTTTTAGTGGGTTGTTTTTTAAGTCGTATATATAAGTGTTTTGCCTCAAAAAGTCATAGTTTTCGTCATATTCAGACGCTTCATAAATTCCGTTGCCGTTTAACTTTGTTCTAATTTTAGATAGAAAATAAAATTCTCCGTTACCAATCACATTATACTTATTAACTTCTACTAGCCAGCCTGTATAGTAACTAAAGGTTGTGTATATACTAGCTTGCTCAGGATAAGTAGTGGTTAGCATTGCAGCAGTTTTATTAATTGAATCATAGTAGCTGTATTGCTCAATTTTAGATAACTCACCATTAGTATCGTATTCTTTTATTGCCACTAGTAAGTC
Organism: Flavobacterium litorale; assembly: GCF_019613795.1. Lineage (NCBI taxonomy): Bacteria > Pseudomonadati > Bacteroidota > Flavobacteriia > Flavobacteriales > Flavobacteriaceae > Flavobacterium > Flavobacterium litorale. The sequence continues at coordinate 225,339 of NZ_CP080429.1, read as the reverse complement.
ATTTTCGTATTCATATGCGGTATTTCTACCGTCCGAATATGTAATGCCAGTAATATATGTATCATTGTAATGATAGTTAGCTGTAACTAATGTGCCATCGGGATGGTTGGTAATAGTTTTTTTTAAAAAAATAGTGCTTTCATCAATAGTTGTGCTGTTGTCAGAATCGCTAGAACAAGAGGATAATATTACTACTAATAGAACAAAACCAAGTATGTTTTTCATTTTCTCGAATAAAATTTAATTATTATTTGTTTATAAAGTTTTTCGCTGCTGCCAATGCTTCATTAATACCATTGATGTTTTTACCACCTGCTGTAGCAAAAAACGGCTGACCACCGCCACCACCTTGTATGTATTTACCCAATTCGCGGACTACTTGCCCTGCGTTGAGCCCTTTTTCGGCAACTAGCTCCTTAGATATGTAGCAAGTGAGCATAGGCTTATCGTTTTGTGCTGTAGCCAGTAGTAAAAACAGGTTATCGCCTAAATTGCCGAGTTCGTAAACCAAATCTTTAGCACCTGTAGCATCAAGGTCTACTTGTTTGGCAAGAAATTTAACACCGTTTATTTCTTCAATTTCTTTTGCTAATTCTCCTTTTAGATTTTTAGCTTTATCTTTTAGTAGCGCTTCTACCTGTTTTTTTAACTTGGCATTTTCATCCTGCAAAGAGGTTACTGCTTTTAAAGTGTCCTGAGGGTTTTTAAGGGCTAATTTTACTTCGTTAAGTGTTTCTTCTTGTGTAGCAAAATACGCTTTTACGGCTTGGTTTGTTATGGCTTCGATACGGCGAATACCTGCTGCAACAGCACCTTCGCTTTTTATTTTAAAGTGCCATATATCGGCAGTATTATTTACGTGTGTGCCTCCACAAAGTTCCATACTATCGCCGAACTTTATGGCGCGTACATTATCGCCATATTTTTCGCCAAATAATGCTAAAGCGCCCTCGGCTATTGCTTCTTGAAACGGAATGCTTCTACGTTCAATTAGTGGTAAATGTTCTTGTATTCTTTCGTTTACAAAATGCTCTACCTGTTGTAGTTCATCATCGGTAACTTTAGCAAAATGCGAAAAATCGAAACGCAAATAGTTAGGGCTTACTAACGAGCCTTTTTGCTCTACGTGTGTACCCAAAACAGTGCGCAATGCTAAATGCAGTAAGTGTGTAGCAGTGTGGTTACTTGCTGATTTACTTCGTAACGTACCATCTACCTTTGCAGTAAATGTAGCATTAACATTATCGGGTAATTTTTTGGTAATGTGCAGTATAAGGTTGTTCTCCTTTTTGGTATCAATAACAGCTATGGTTTCGTTGGGTGTAACCAAAATACCATTATCGCCTACCTGCCCGCCACCTTCGGGGTAAAAAGGCGTACTGTCCAATACGAGTTGGTATAGTGTACCTTCTTTTTTAGATTTTACTTTACGGAAACGGGTAATTTTCACTTCATTTTCCAGTTGGTCGTAGCCTACAAAGGTCTCATTAGCATTATCTATAACAATATTCCAATCGTCGGTAGCTACTTCGCCAGCAGCGCGCGAACGGTCTTTTTGCTTCTTTAACTCAGCATTAAAAGCTGCTTTATCATAATTAAATCCTTTTTCTTTTAAGATGAGTGCCGTAAGGTCTTCTGGAAAACCAAAAGTATCGTATAATTCAAATACTTTAGCTCCCGATACTTCGTTGCCTTCGGTTTGCAGCACTACATTTTCCAATAATTGTAGTCCTTGCTCTAGGGTACGTAAGAAAGAAGCTTCTTCTTCTTTAATTACATTGGTAACAAGGCTTTGTTGCGCTTTTATTTCTGGGAAAAATTCGCCCATTTGCTCACTAAGTACAGCTACAAGCTCGTAAATAAAAGGTTCTTTTTTATCTAAAAAGGTAAACCCATAACGTATGGCACGGCGCAATATCCTACGGATAACGTAACCTGCACCCGTATTACTAGGTAATTGCCCATCGGCAATAGCAAAGGCAACAGCACGCACGTGGTCTGCCACCACACGTATAGCAATATTTGCTTTTTCTTCGGCATCGTTGTCTGCCTTGCTTTTGTAGTGTTTGCCTGTAAGTTGTTCTACTTTTTTAATTAGCGGTGTAAACACATCAGTATCGTAATTACTTTGTACCCCTTGTAATACCATACAAAGCCTTTCAAAGCCCATACCCGTATCTACGTGGCGCGATGGCAATGCCTCTAACGATTTATCGGCTTTACGGTTAAACTCCATAAATACATTATTCCAAATCTCTACAACTTGTGGGTGGTCGGCATTAATCAGATCTCTACCCGAAACTTTTGCTTTTTCTGCATCAGAACGAATATCTACATGAATTTCCGAGCAAGGTCCGCAAGGTCCTTGGTCGCCCATTTCCCAAAAATTGTCTTTTTTGTTTCCTGTCAGTATACGGTCTTCACCTATAAGTGCCTTCCAAATATCGTATGCCTCTTGGTCAAACGGAACTTTATCTTCCTCGCTGCCTTCATATACGGTTACGTACAGTATGTCTTTCGGAATTTTATATACTTCGGTTAGTAGTTCCCAAGCCCAATTAATAGCCTCTTTTTTAAAATAATCGCCAAAACTCCAGTTACCCAGCATCTCAAACATGGTGTGGTGGTAGGTATCAAAACCAACATCCTCTAAATCGTTATGTTTACCCGAAACACGCAGGCATTTTTGCGAATCGGTAATACGATTGCTTTTTGGTGTTGCATTCCCCAAAAAATATTCTTTAAACTGTGCCATACCCGAATTGTTAAACATTAGGGTAGGGTCGTCTTTGGTTACAATGGGTGCTGAAGGAACAATTAAGTGTCCTTTATCTTGGAAAAAATCTAAAAACTGCTTTCTAATATCCCTCGATTTCATATTTGGGTATAATTTTGTTTATCGAAAATTAAGTAGCTCTAAAACCGTAACATTTCTTACATTTGTACGTCTATTGGTTTTGGCTTTATGCGCTACGCTGTAAGGTGCAAAAATAGAATAAATTAGCAATATGTCTAAGGTAAAATATTATTACGATTCAGAAACGTTGTCCTACCATAAGGTAAGGGTAAAAAAAGGCAAAAAAATAGGTGTTGGGCTACTGTTTATAGTAGCTTCGGCACTGTTTGGCTTTCTGTGTTTTATAGTATTATTAAATACCCCTTATTTTGAAACGCCTAAAGATAAGTTGCAGGCACGCGAAATTGAAAACATGAAGATTCGTTATGAGGTATTAAACCGTAAAATGGATCAGGTTGATGAGGTTTTGGCAAGTATAGCGGAGCGTGATAATAATTTGTATCGCACGTATTTTAACACATCGCCCATACCAGAAGAGCAACGTAAGGCAGGTTTTGGAGGGGTAAACCGTTACAAAGGTTTAGAGGGGTACAACAACTCGGATATAATTATAAAAACCACTAAACGGCTTGATGTAATCTCCAAAGAGTTGGTGGTACAATCCAAATCGTTAGAAGAAATAGCCAAGCTGGCAAAAGACAGAGAAAAGCTGCTTGCAGCCATACCTGCCATACAGCCTGTTAAAAACGAAGATTTAAAACGTCTTGCATCGGGTTTTGGGTACAGGAGCGACCCATTTACCAAAATACGTAAGTTTCATGCGGGTATGGACTTTACTGCTAAAACAGGTACCCCTATATACGCAACGGGAGATGGCGTAGTGCGCCGTGCCGATAACAAGGCTTCGGGCTATGGCAACCATATTGTTATAAAACATGGTTTTGGTTACGAAACGTTATATGCCCACCTTAGCAAGTATAATGTTAGGGTTGGTAAAAAGGTAAAACGTGGCGATGTAATAGGCTACGTAGGGAGTACAGGTCGATCCGAAGGACCGCACTTGCACTACGAGGTACACAAGGGTGGAAAGGCTATTAACCCTATTAATTTTTATTACGGTACTATTTCGGCTAAAGAGTATGTTTTAATCTCTAAATTAGCTAACCAAGAAAACCAATCGCTTGACTAATGCATTTAGATTTACCCGAAAAACGATATTACAGTATAGGTGAGCTTGCCAAAGCTTTTGGCGTAAACGCATCGTTAATACGCTTTTGGGATAAGGAGTTTACCATACTTAAACCCAAAAAAAATGCTAAGGGTAACCGTATGTTTACACCCGAAGATGTAAAAAACCTGCAACTAATTTACCATTTGGTTAAGGAGCGGGGTTTTACCCTAGAAGGTGCTAAAATACATTTGAAAGAAGGACAGAAAAAGACAATGGATAAATTCGAGATTATTCGTAAATTAGAAGCTGTAAAAACAGTATTACATAATATTAAAAACGAACTTTAAAAACACACATAACAATGAAAAAGTGGATTGGATGGATTATACTTGCAGTATTAGTATTAATAGTAATTTTTTCGTACAACGGTTTAGTAGGCGTAAGAGCCGATGCTAAAACAGCATGGGCAGATGTAGAGAGTAGCTACCAACGCAGAAACGACCTTATTGGTAATTTAGTAAATACCGTTAAGGGAGCTGCCGATTTTGAGCGTGGTACACTTACCGATGTTATAGAGGCACGAGCAAAAGCTACTTCGGTTAATATTGATCCTACCAATATTACACCAGAGCAATTAGCACAATTCCAGCAGGCGCAAGGTAATGTATCAAGTGCATTATCTAGGCTTTTGGTAACGGTAGAGCGTTATCCTGACCTTAAAGCGAACCAAAACTTTTTGGCATTACAGTCGCAATTGGAAGGAACGGAAAACAGAATTAATGTAGCGCGTGACCGTTATAACGAAGCAGTAAACAAATACGATAAAAAGAAACATAGTTTTCCAAATGTGTTGTTTGCCAACATATTAGGTTTTGAAGACATGGCGCGCTTTAAAGCTGACGAAGGTGCAGAGAAAGCACCAGAAGTGCAATTTGATTTCAACTAAGATATGAAAGCAAAAAAAGAATTTTTAACTCCCGATCAAGAAAAAGAGATAGTAGCTGCTATTGCTACTGCCGAAAAAAACACATCGGGAGAGATAAGGGTACATATTGAAAATCATACAGAAAAACCTCCCCTCGAAAGAGCTCAGGAGGTTTTTCAGCTTTTAGAAATGCATAAAACCGCTGCCCGTAATGGCGTGCTCTTTTATTTAGGGGTAACCGATAAAACATTTGCCATTGTTGGCGATGAGGGTATTGATAAAGTGGTAGAAGATGATTTTTGGAACAGCACTAAAGATGCCGTTATTGCACAATTTAAAAATGGCAATTTTAAAGAGGGGCTTGTAGATGGGATATTAAAAGCAGGAGAACGCCTCAAAAAATATTTTCCGTACCAAGATGATGATGAGAATGAGCTTTCTAATGAAATTTCTAAGAGCTAAATGAAAAAAGTTAAAAATATACAAGGTTATTTATTACTGCTAATACTGCTTGTTTCCTTTTCGGTAGTAGGGCAAACGGTAAAAATTCCTGAAAAACCATCCAAACAAACTAGTTATTACGATTTTGGAACTAACATTTTAACCGAAAGTGAAAGCAAAAGTATTGAGCAAAAACTTATTCGTTATGCCGATACAACATCTACCCAAATAGTTGTAGTTGCTGTACCTACAACGGGAAATGAAGCTACTTGGAAATATGCTTTTGATATTGCCGATACTTGGGGTATAGGGCAAGAAGGCAAAGATAATGGTATACTTTTGTTAATAGCATTTAATGATAGGGAGATGTTTATAGCAACAGGCGATGGTACACAGCACCTTTTAACCGATGCAACATCTAAACTTATTATTGAAAATGATATTAAGCCCGAATTTAAAGCAGGTAATTATTACGCTGGTATAGATAAGGGTACTACGGCTATTATGCAGGTAATGCAGGGCGAATATAAAGCTGATGCCAAAAAAGGCAACGGTTTCCCCGTAGGTGCCGTAATCTTTTTTATTATTCTGATTATATTTATAATATCATCCATTTCACGACGTGGCGGCGGAGGTCGTGGCGGTAGGGGTGGTGGTTTTGGCAACACACTAACCGATATACTAATACTAAGTAGTCTTGGGCGTAGCGGAGGCTTCGGCGGTGGCAGTTCAGGAGGTGGTTTTGGCGGTGGCGGTTTCGGAGGAGGCTTCGGCGGCGGCGGCTTTAGTGGCGGTGGTGCAGGCGGAAGCTGGTAAACAAATAATAAAAATAACAACACAAAAAGCAGTTACTAATCAGGTAACTGCTTTTGTGTTTTACAATATTATCCGTTCTTGTTTTTTATATTTCGTTTATACTTTAAAACCACCAAAACCTGTTGGCATTATCTTCTGTTTTTTTAGCTCCAAACTTTTGGATTTTATACGTAAGCGAAAACATTACGTAACGTTTTAATACAATATTTTCTTGGTCGAAAACCGAAGTTGCCGTAATCGTTCTGGAGGTACCTAAGTTTTGGTTAAGCACATCGTACACCTTTACTTTAAAAAGTAATTTATCGTTTAAAAAGTTGTAGCCAATACTGGTATTCCACAAGTAAAAATCGTTCCTAAACCCACTACCTAAATTGGAGTTGTAGTTGTACCCAAAATCGTTACCAAAAACAAAATGCTTTGGCCAGTAGGATGTGGTACGTAAACTAAGCTCGTGGGTTGTATTGCTTGCCGAGTTTATGGTGTAGTTGGTGTAGTTGGTTTGGTTGTACCTAAAGTTATATGAGGGGTTTACGGTAAGGATGTCGCCATACTCCCAAGTAAAATTTACGCGTGGCGAAATACTAATATCGTTCGCCTTAAAAAGCTCCCCATTAGTAAACCCTTTATTTAAACTTAAGTTACCATTAATACCAATGTTAAAGCGCAATTTATACCCTTCTCTTTTTACAGATTTACTCCAGTACCCTCCAAACCATGTTTGGTACGTACCCGATACGTTGGTAAATGTAGTTGTTCGTTTTGCACTACTACTAATATCTGTTCTGCTCACTACTTGGCTGTTTCTTATAGTACCGCCTCCGTAAGCGTTAAATCCAGAGTGCGTGGTATAATCAAAATTCCTGAAACTGAGGTAAAAACGATGCCCTTTATTAGGCTCTAAGTTGGGGTTACCTGTTTGGGTACTTAATGCATTGCTTACATCCTCTATGGGGAGTACTTGGCTTGCTTGCGGAAAATTAACATCGTAGTTGTATGATATGTAGGTGGATTTTGATTTTGAAAACCTGTAATTAAAGTTCGCACGCAATTCGGGTAATAAATAATCGTTGTTTACCGTATAATCTACCCCCCTGTAACTACCATCGTTTCTGAATCGGGTATTTGCTGTACCTCCTGAAACGGAAAGCGAGTATTTTTTTCGACGTATTCGTATCCCCAGCGTAGGTGTAAGGGTGTGGGTATTGGATGCTAGGTAATTGGTTAACGAGTCGTTACGGCTTGTGTAGCCATCTGTTACCGCATCAAAGTTAAAACCATCACGGTCTTCTACATTTCGCCTTATATCATATTCTAAACCTGCTATTAATGTAATCGAGTCAGTAATAGGCTCGGCATATTCCAATCCAGCCTCATAACTGTCACTTGTTTGCCTGTTAAATTGCACTTGGTCCCGATTATCAGAGGTTACGGTAGGTACTGCATCACTATTATCGTAAAAAAGGGTTTGTGTTTTATTAAATGCAGCTCCATCGTCAATCCTGTTGTTGTTTTGTAAATAAACATTAAAGTACCGCCCTTTTTTACTGAACTTTTTATTATAGTCCAAAGAACCGCCAAAGGTTTTATTTTCGTTTTTGTTAAAAGTGGTTCCTTCGCTTTCGTTCAGTAATAAATTATCCTGATTACGTGTTGTTTGTTGCGATGTATTGTAGTTTTTACTATTGGCAACTACCAATTCGGGGTCGAAAAAAATAGTTGAGGTAGAATCAATTTTAAACTCAAACTCAGTATTAAAATTGTTGGAGTATTGGTCTGTTCTTGTTTTAGATGTCGATTCTGTTACCAAACTGTTTTCGGTGGTTGCACCATCTTCGTTACCTGTAAGGTAGGTAATTAGTGTTGTTCGGTTTTCATTTTCGGTATCGGCAGCCGTATAAAAATAACTCATATTAGAGTCTAGGTTCTCCATCCATATATCAGCATAATTAATACCTAATATTTTAGATTTTGTAATACCATTACCGCCACCAAAGCGCATGCCGTTTATACCAAAACCGCCACTACTTGTGGTATACACCGACGTGTTACGACCACCGCCCATACTATCGAATATTTCGTTCATGGTAAACCCTGGGGAGTTAATGTTGTTGGCAGATGCCAATAGGCTTATTTTTCGGTCGCCTTTAAAGTAGTTTACAAGGGCGCTGCTCTCGTACCTGTCGTCTGTACCATAACCGCCCATAAACTTACCAAAAAAGCCTTTGTTTTTATCTTCTTCAATAGTTAGGTTAATGCTTGCGTTATCGCCACTTGCAGCTTCGCCTGTTAGCTCCTCTTTTTTGGTTTTGGTATCGGTTACCTGTACTTTATCTATAATGTCGGCAGGTAGGTTTTGCAGTGCAATTTGTCCGTTTTCGTCAAAAAATGGCTTCCCGTTTACCAACACTTGGTTTACTTCCTTCCCGTTTACGGTTATTTTTCCATCGGAATCTACCTCTACACCAGGTAATTGTTTTATTAGTGCTTGTACGTTGGAGTCGGGGCGTACTTTAAATGATGATGCATTAAACTCTAACGTGTCCGATTTTACCCTAATAGGAGGGACTTCGCCTTCTATTACTACCTCATTTAGTTCTGTAGATTTATCGGACATTTGGATGGTGCCAAAATCTCTATCTTCTGTAATTTTATCTAGGCGTTCTTTATAATCGGCAAAACCTATAAAGGACACTTTTAAATCGATAGGTTCTTCTTTGGCTCTCAATTGTATTTCCCAATTACCATTGTTATCAGATATGGTATAGTTAATTACAGTACTATCTTTAACGGAAGTGAGGTAAACGGTAGCCGATTCGATGGGTAAATTATCAGGATCGTTTACTGTGCCTTTAAGGGTTACGTTCTGGCTAAAACATAATGTAGTGCACAATAGTAATAGCAGCGTAATGCTTTTCTGCATGAGGTTTGTATTTAATAATTGGTAGGTCAATATTTTTAAACCGCTAAATACGTGTTTTAGTATGCCAAAAACAAATTAATAATTGTAGTCCAGGCTACATTTACAATTAATTACATATAGTATTTATTGTTTACTATTGGGGAATAAAAAACCCGAAGCACTGCTTCGGGTTATGTTTTATTTTTGGCGGAAGTAAATATCTATAGGCACGCCTGACAGGTTAAATATATCGCGCATTTTATTTTCTAGGTAACGTTTGTAAGGCTCTTTTACGTACTGTGGCAGATTACAGAAGAATACAAACTGCGGTGTTGGAGTAGGCAACTGCATACAGAACTTTATTTTTACGTATTTACCCTTTAAGGCTGGTGGCGGATTATGCTCTATAATGGGTAGCATAATATCGTTTAGCTTGGAGGTGGCAATACGTTGCTTTCTGTTTTCGAAAACTTCAACAGCAGTTTCAAGGGCTTTTAGTAAACGTTGTTTGGTTAATGCCGATACGAATAGGATGGGTACATCGTCAAACGGCTGTAGCTCTTCTCTAATTTTACACTCGTAGTCGCGGGTAGTCATATTATCTTTCTCAACTAAATCCCACTTATTAACTAGTATTACAACACCTTTACGGTTTTTTTCGGCGAGCCAAAATATACTTTGGTCTTGCCCCTCAAACCCACGTGTAGCATCAATTACCAAAATACAAATATCGCTATGCTCTATGGCTCTTACCGAGCGCATTACAGAGTAAAACTCTAAATCTTCCTTTACTTTGGCTTTACGGCGTATACCAGCGGTATCTACCAACTTAAACTCAAAACCAAAACGGTTGTAGGTAGTATCTATAGCATCGCGGGTAGTACCTGCAATATCGGTAACTACAAAACGCTCTTCGCCTATAAGAGCATTTATAAATGATGATTTACCTGCGTTTGGGCGTCCTACTACAGCAAATCGGGGTAATTCTTCGTTATCTTCAGGTTCTTGTGCGTTGGGTAGTAGCTCTACTAAAGCATCTAACAAATCGCCAGTACCCGAACCGTTCATTCCTGCAAAGGTGTAAAATTCGCCTAGTCCGAGATTGTAAAACTCTACAGCATCTTTTTCACGCTGTCCGTTATCTACCTTATTTACAGCCAGCAGTATAGGCTTGGTAACTTTACGGAGTAGCTTAGCAACTTCTTCGTCCATGGGCGTAATGCCTTCCTCTACATCTACTACAAATACAATAACATCGGCTTCGTCTATAGCAAGCTCCACTTGTCGGCGTATTTCGCCTTCAAAAATATCATCCGATCCTTTTATATATCCGCCTGTATCAATTACCGAAAATTCTTTGCCATTCCATTCGCTCTTGCCGTAGTTCCTGTCGCGCGTTACGCCACTAACAGAATCGACAATAGCTTCCCTGCGCTGTATGAGGCGGTTAAAAAAAGTAGATTTACCTACATTTGGGCGTCCTACTATGGCTACTATATTGTTCATTACAGAATTTTAATTTTTTGCAAAAGTAAGCATTATAAGCGATTGGGCATAAGGCATTAGCCAATAGTTTATTGTAAAGCTGTTTTTACCATTTACTTTTGGTTATACCCAAAGCGTTTTAGTTGGTAACTGTTGCTCCTCCAGTTTTTATTTACCTTTACAAACATTTCGATGTGTATTTGCTTGCCAAAGAATTTTTCTAAATCCTCGCGGGCTTGTATGCCTACTTTTTTAATAGCTGCTCCTTTATGCCCTATAATAATCCCTTTTTGGGTGTCGCGCTCTACCATAATTAAGGCTCTAATACGAATAATATTTTCATCTTCAATAAATTCCTCAGTTTCTATCTCTACGGCGTACGGAATTTCTTTTTCGTAATTAAGGAGTATTTTTTCGCGTATGGTTTCGTTTACAAAAAAGCGTTCGGGCTTATCGGTAAGTGCATCTTTAGGGTAGAAGGGAGGCGACTCGGGTAACAATTCTATAATTCGGTTGAATACTTCGGTTACATTAAAGTTTTCGAGTGCCGATATGGGGTATAACTCTGCATTGGGTACCTTTTCTTTCCAAAGTTGTACCTGTTCTTCCAGCTGTTCTTGGCTCGATTTATCTATTTTATTTAAGAGTAATAGTACGGGTATTTTGGCATGTATTATTTTATTGAAGAAGGCATCATCTTTTAATGCTGTTTCGCCAATTTCTACCATGTAAATAAGAATATCGGCATCTTCAAAAGCCGATTTTACAAAATCCATCATGCTAGACTGCAACTCGTAGGCAGGTTTTATAATACCGGGTGTATCAGATAATATTACCTGAAAATCGTCGCCATTTACAATACCCAATATACGGTGGCGTGTGGTTTGTGCCTTACTGGTAATTATGGATAGGCGTTCGCCTACAAATGCATTCATTAACGTAGATTTACCTACGTTTGGATTTCCTATTATATTTACAAAGCCCGCTTTGTGTGTCATACTATACTTCTTTTAATCTGCAAAGATAAGTCTTTAAATATCATAATTGTAAAATACGAGTGGTATTGGTGTACTAAAATTGTATTTGTACCCAACAGGCTTACAGTTGGTTAAGGTTTTTACCTTTTAACTTTTTGTATATATGGTGTTTTGGGCTGCCTACAATTTGAGAGGAGTATATACCTGTATGCCCTGAAAACAGATAGGCAACCGTACACGCAACGCCTATGTATAAGCTGCTTTCTGCGCCAAATAACTCAATACCCATAAGGGTACAGGCTATTGGGGTGTTGGTTGCTCCCGAAAATACGGCAACAAACCCCATACCTGCTAACAAGGCTATGGGTAATGGTACAAACAAAAACAGTGCGTTACCTAACGTAGCACCAATAAAAAATAACGGGGTTACTTCGCCGCCTTTAAAGCCTGCGCCAAGTGTAAAAGCGGTTAGCAGTAGTTTTATTAAAAAATCGTACTGTGGTAAATCGTGGTTAAAAGCATCTACAATAGTAGGAATACCCAAACCAATATATTTTGTTGTACCTAGTAGCCATACTACCAAAGCAATACAGATACCACCTATAAGTGGACGTAACGGTGGATAGCTAATTGTTTTTTTAAACAAACTCCCAAACGAATGGGTTGTTTTGGAGAATAAAAGCGCAACCAAACCAAATAGTATTCCTGCTGCAATGGTGTAGCACAGGTTAATAATATCCATTTCGGGCACTATGGGTATGGTATAGTGCGTGTGTGCTACATTCCATAAATCGCATACATAGTTGGCGATTACGGCTACCAAAAAGCTAGGTAAAATAGCTTCGTACCGCACGCGCCCTACCACTAATACCTCTAACGCAAATATTGCCCCTGCTAAGGGTGTACCAAAAACGGCTGCAAAACCAGCACTTATCCCCATAATGAGGATAATTTTTCGGTCGGTATTTTTTAATTTAAACAGCTTAGTAAATTGGTCGGCTATTGCGCCGCCCATTTGTACAGCTGTACCCTCTCTGCCTGCCGAGCCTCCGAAAAAGTGGGTTATTAGCGTACCCGATAATACCAAAGGAGCCATTTTTAGCGGTATTATTTGTTTGGGACTATGGAATTCTTCTAGCAATTGATTATTACCTTTTACTACCGATGTACCCCAGTAGTGGTACATTAAACCTATTATAAGCCCGCCAATGGGGAGTAGTGCTATAATCCATACATGATTTTCGCGCCAATTGGTAGCCCAATTTAGCGACGTGAGAAAAAAAGCAGTTACCGACCCGATGAGTGCGCCAATTAGTAAGGCTAATAAAAGCCATTTAAGTAGATACGAGAAATAATTTACTTGCGGAATGTTTGCAATGTTTGGTGCAAAGTTTCTTTTTGTCATTTTGCCTTAGTTAAATACATCTATTATGGCATAAGCCATTAAACAGACGTCATTAGCTTTTGGTTATAAAAAGCAGTTCGAGGCAGACATCATTGCCATTGGTAACAGCAAAATTACTATTTTATACTGTTTTATACGTATAGATATTTCTTTTTTTACGAAAAAAGACTCTAATAGTATAGTGGAAATTTACCGTGTATAGCGTTGTTGTGTAATTGGCTATACTAAACTATTAGTTTTTTGTAGCGGTATTTCCCATAAAAATATTCTCTCATTTGCAGTACGCTGTGGGTAGATTTATCTATCCAAAACTCACTGGATTGCTTTTTAGAGTAAACAACTTTTACAACCCAGCAATCAAGAGGTTTATTATTAAAAGTTAACTTTTCGCTTCTGTCTACTACAAAATCATAATATTTTGGTGGTATTCTAGAGCCTGGATGATAAAAGTTAATAGCAAATGTTTTGCCTTTTGCTAAAGGCAGTGTTGAGAGTGTTTCTAAATCCAACTCCCAATTAAAAGAGTTTTTCAAATCTAAAACCTCAACGGGTTTGGCAGTATGCTTATTACTATCGGGATTAGAATGCATTTGGTTACCGTTGTATACAAAGTGTTTTTTAGTAATAACAGTTATACCATCTTTTATATCCTCATGGTATACTTCTTCACTTATGGGTTCTAGTTTGTTGGTAAACGCAATGGTGTACTTGTAAAATTTAGTTTTATTGTTCTGATACCTGTTCCAAACGAGTGTGTTTTTATTTGAGGTAGCATTTTTATCAATTATTCGTTCCCACAATTCAAAATTATATTTAGGTTCGTTTAAAGAGTCTTGTATGTAAACAACATAGGTGTTGTTACCGCTTTTAAGCTGATCCAATCGTAGCGTGTTACTTTTTGTATTAACACTATCAACAACTTGTGCTTGCATGTATTGCAAACATATAATGTACGTAATTAGTAGTAGTGTTTTTTTCATGGTTGTATGGTTTTAATCTGTATTTTTTAAAAAGTTGAGTACAGCATTGTTAAATTGCTGTGGTTGGTCGAGCAAAGTCCAGTGCTTACTATTAGGTATTATTATTAATTCTGAGTTTGGTATGAGCTTATGTGCTTCTTCTAATTCTTCTGGAACAGCAATATTATCATAACGTCCTGTAATAAGCAACAAACGGTGTTTTATATTGGGTAAGTATGCCCAGCGATTTAAATTTTTGTTAAACTCCCATAGTTTATTACTTATATATTTACTGGGTTTGTTGTTTAAGTATTTAATAGGGTTATACGGTCGTGAAAAAATAACTTTAAGCGCCATACCAACCGATATTTTTCGCTCTACTGATTTATAGGCATTATTGGTATATTTTTTCCATTGCATAATTGTTTCTCTGTCGTACAACGAATCCTTTTCAGTTATCCACTCCAAAGCCTGTTTCCAATATACAGTATCTTTTTTTTGAGCAATAAATTCTTGGGCTAAATTTTTTAGATACAAAGGTCTGTAGTATTTGTACCTTTCAGGTGAAAAATCGGTAGTAATAGGAGGGTTAAAGGCTATACCTGCTTTTATAAAAGATGTTTCGTCTGGGAATTTAGCCAAACAATCCAAAACATCTTGTCCGCCATTACTATGTCCGAACAGATATATAGCTGCATTATATTTTTTGTGTAATGTTTTAGCTATTGTAATAATATCTTTTGTTACCTGAGTAGGGTTTATTTTTAGCGTATCAATCTTTTTTAGGCTTCTATTTAACCCCCTTTGGTCAAAATAGGCTATAGCTACTTCTTTTTCAAGTGTATTTTTCCAAAATGGATAATCGGAACGACCAAAATCAATTCCGCGTTCGGCACCTCCACCCTGAATGAACAATAAAATTTTCTTGGCTTCTAAATTTCCTCGTACAAAAACGGGTAGATTTTTAGTTTCAGGTTCTGCATAAAAAAAATCTTTTACATTTTGAGCTTGAGGTTCGGTAAATGGGTACAGTGTTAGTATCAAAGTAAGTATTAAAAGGAGTGCTGCTTGTGAGTGTTTCATTACTTTTATGTTTTTTGCAAAACAACAATGATTTTTCTACTGAAGGCTTATTTTTTCTAGCTTTTTTGCTGAATGTGCTTGAATATTAACCCGAATTGGTCAGCCATTTTTTAAATGTAGGTGCAGTATACTTAGATACTATTAAAGAGGTATTGTAATTGACTTTTTGATTTAATATTACTTCTAGTTTTTGGAATTCTAATTTCCTAAATTCTTTAATGGCTTTTTTCTGTACTATTGCTTGCCTGTTTAACCTAAAAAAATAGTTACTATCTACTATTTCAAGTAATGCTGTTAGTGTATAATCCGTATGGTATTTTTCACCATTTAATGTTTGTAACCAAACAATTCCATTATTTATGTAAAAAATACTTACCTCTTCTATGTCAATAATAGCAGTGCCTTTTCCTTTATGGGCTTTTATTCTTATTATATTCTCATCTACTGTAGTATTACTGCCTGTTTTTGGAATAGGTTTATTATAATATCGCTGAAAAAACAACAACCCTCCAAAGGTTAGTACTACAATTGTTATGGGTAAATCAAATTCAAAAAAAGTAGTTTCTTTTTTTAACGAAGTAATATCATAGTATAACTTGTAAAATAATACATCTGTTACAATAACGTATAGCGTTATTAATACAGAAATACCGAGTAGTAAGGTTATCAATTTTTTAGCTGAACTAATATCCCATTGCTTAAAGCTCCATTGCAGTATTTTGTTATAAATATAATAGCCACTAAGCATTGTTAGCCAAAGGTGTAAAAGATTTACTACGTTATCTCTTCGCCAATTCGATATCGAGAAAACTTCAATATCAATCAAGCTGTGCAGAAAAATGGCTAGAAAGATGGTTATAATAAATTCGAGTCCTAGTTTTTTTAACATCAAAACAATAGCAAATTATTATTTTCAGATCAATAATAGTCTAAGATAAGGCAATAAAAGAAAAACTCCCAGAATTAATAGTAATTCTAGGAGTTTTTTTAGTAGCGGGAACAGGACTCGAACCTGTGACCTTCGGGTTATGAGCCCGACGAGCTACCTACTGCTCTATCCCGCGATGTTTCGAGTGCAAATATACAACCATTATTTACAACCACAAGCAATTTTACAATAAAATATATGGTATTCAGTATAAGAGTATACTATGCTTATACTAAGAAATGGTTAACCCATTGTTTTACAATACCTCAAAGGCATTCTTCTCAAAACAGAATAATATCACACTTTACAGTGCTCACATTTCAAAATTATCTTGTATGTTTTTTCTATTAACATTTAAATATCTTTTCGGCATAGTATTTCAATTAAAATAAATGTTTTTTACTTTAGCTATAATATAAATATAAATAAAAGGTATTCATTAATACCTTCTTATATTTGTTTATCCTAAAGTAATAACACTTACATTTATTAATCTAACCACTTATTAATTATGACCAATCCAGTATTAACTTTGACTAGACAAGAAATTATTACAGCAATTCATCAATGGAAAAACGTTAGCACAGATGCAACAACAGTTGTTAATTATTTCAGACAAGGCAACAGCTTCTCATACAGTATACCCAAATATGCACAGGCATCTGTTAATATTCATATTTATCCTGCAATACATCATGATATGTTAGTTTTTTTAATTATTCCTGCCGACTATGATAAGGTGGCACATGATCTGGATTTTCAGGATTTTACTTATATTTCTTACCCCATGTGGAATGTTGGTAATGGTACTTTACCAGACCGAGAAGCTGTTGAAAGAATTAAGAGATGGAATGACCATTATGAACAATGGATACCACAACAAATTAATACTGTAGATGGTATTTTTAGAGCTTTCCGAATTGGTAGAGACGATTTTCAGGTTAAAGATACAGAGATAAATATGGCGCTCAGAAAAGATCCTATAGATCCATTAGCTCATTTTATTGCCGATTTAATTGTAACTAATAAAGAAGAAACAAGGGTTTTTTATGAGGATCTTGCAGAACCAGTACCTCCATTTTCGGCTTCAGCAGCACTTTCAAGTTTTTATCTATTAACGCTATAAAAGCAATAAACTCAATGGAGTTTTTCGAGGTTATAGGTTATTTGCCTAAGTTATCACCTATATTCCTTATGATAGGTGTAACTCTTGGTGTAGTTTATTATAAAAGATTGGATAAACTACACAAAGGATTACTTATCTATCTTTTTTTGATGTTCATTTCAGATATAATGAGTAGGTTTTTAAAGTTTAGCTTAGGCAATAACCTTATAATGTTTATCCTTTACAGTCTTTTCGAACTACTCGCTATAGCTTACATTTATTATCGGTGTATGTTTAATAAAAAACATACACCGATGTTAATTATTACCGTATTAGGCGTTATATATATTGTTTGGGAGTTATTGATGCATACTATATCGGGTATCGATGCTAAGTCTTATCAGCCCTATTCTAAGGTGGTAGATAATTTTATTATCATACTATTATCGCTTACATTTTTGTACGAAAAAATGAGCGTTTATAAAGAGTCAAGATGGGATAATTTTAAATTAAATATAGCAATATTATTTTTTTTTACTCTAAGTATGGTAATATTTTTACCTGTTAATTTTTTATTGAATGAAAGCACAGGTATAAAGTTTTATTTTTGGCTGGGGAATATAATTCTATTACTATTATTTTATGGTTTTTTAATTGTTGAAATATGGAAAAATGGCAGGATCCGAAAGTAATAGCGTTATGGATTGCAATTGCACTCGTACTTGTGTTTACTATACTAATATTCGTAATAAAAATAATGCACGCAGGTTACAAGCGCATGACGGAAGCCAACCTCCGTGAAGCCAGATTACAATTAGAATACCAAAAAAAACTGCTTGAAACCAACCTGAAAGCACAAGAAAAAGAGCGCATGCGCATAGCGTCTGATTTGCACGATAGCCTTATAGGTAAACTAACAGTAATACGGCTAAAAAGCCAAACAGGCGTACCAATTACCGCTATAGATGAAATGCTGGGCGAGGGTATTGCCGAAGCCAGAAGAATATCGCACGATCTTACCCCGCCATTGTTAGAGCATACCGCGCTGCAAGACCTTGTTGCAGAACTTATTAATCCTTGGAAAGAGAATCTTAAAATTGATTATTTTAGCGATATCAGAACAGAGGATGCATTACCACCGAACACCAAAATACAAATGGTACGTATAGTGCAGGAACTTATTACTAATATTAATAAACATGCCAACGCTACAGCGGTAAAAGTACATTTGCGTTACACACCCAATTGCATAGCACTTTTAGTTAAGGATAATGGGGCTGGTTTTGACACTACTATACTAACAAAAGGGTTGGGACTAAGCAGCCTAGAGCTACGAATGCAATATTTAAATGCGAAGTACACCGTAAACTCTACTATAGGGGTTGGTACTACAACAGTACTGGTAGCACCAGTGCCACAAACCACTACTACTAATGGATAGAATTATATTAGGAATTACAGACGACGATGCCTTGATAGTTAGTTTATTAGAATCGTTTTTTAAAAACGAAACGGATATAGAGGTTTTGTTTACGGCCAATAGCGGACATGAATTATTAAATAAACTTGCTGCTGAACCTAACGAACCTGAAATATTACTGCTCGATTTAAAAATGGAGGGCATGGATGGTATAGCGGTTACCGAGCATCTTAAAGTAAACCATCCTAACATAAAAATAATAGTAGTATCGTCGCATTACCAAAAATCGTTTATGGGCTTTATGGTAAAAACAGGTGTAGCAGCCTTTTTACCAAAAGGAATATCTCCATTAGAGTTAGTTGCAGTAATACGCGCGGTGCATAAACAAGGGTATTACTTTAAGGAAGAGCAACTCGAAACGCTCAGGGAGCAAATAGCGGTAAAAACACCAAAACCAGTGTTAAACGATGATGCAGGATTATCTGAAAGAGAAATAGATGTATTGCGCCTTATTTGCCAACAAAAAACAGCCAAAGAAATAGGCGAGCTACTATTTATTGCGCAGCGCACTGCCGAAGGGCATAAAAACAATCTATTTGTTAAAACAGGAGCAAAAAATATAGCAGGCTTAGTAATTTATGCCATACAACAAGGAATAATAAAAGCCGAAGAACTTCCTCTTATTTAGTCTGTTACGGCTTTTACCATCTTTTTTACACTTCTGTAAAACTACCTGTTGTATTAAAACAGGTAATTTCTACCTGTGGTACACTTTATTATTTCCCCAAATTTGTATCAGAATAAGAGCAACAAATACATCATTACTGACAAATTAATCCTGAAAAAGAAGCCTGGCGGGAATGTAATTCGCCTTTATAGCCACCCGAACGTTATTAATTTTGAATTACTAATAGGGACCCGCCTACTTCTTTACAAAAACAGGAAAAAATATAAAAGTTTTTTGCCCCCCGGCGAATCCGACCAATTATTAATTGCTAGACGTATTTTATTCAAATTTTTTTTTAGATGTGTAGAAGCAGCGAGCCTTAGGGCTCGCTGTTTTGATTTCATCTATACTTAGATGTTAGCAATTGCATTTATTCTAAAAGTTAATTTATTGCTATGCCAGAATATTTATAAACCAAATCTTCGTATTAATTACCTATATTTTAAAACTGAAATTTATACCCAAAGTCTGGGGAAAAGTCCATCTGGTTCACTTGGTTAATAAGCCTATTATGCTCCCTTACAAAAACATTTTCTTTACCTCATGTTACCTCTATTTGGCTAAAACAAACAGCGTTTAGCATGAAAAATGCAATTAAAATAACGTGTTTCATTTTATTGATGTTTGATTGCGACAAAATTATACACGCTTTTACGGCATTTACTTGACGAAAGTCAATAAATAGATTTCAAGAAAATTTTAATACAAGTTGTATGTATATAAAAAGAGCAGGCAATTGGCGCCTGCTCTTTTGTATAAAATATATTATTTTCTTATCGGTTATCGCCGTCTAGCAGATTACCTAAACCACCCAATATACTGCCTTCGCCTTTTTGATTCCCGCCACCTTGTGGGGCAGACGATAGTACTCTGCCTGCAAGCCTGCTAAAGGGTAACGATTGTATGTATACTACACCCGGACCACGCAATGAAGCATAAAATAATCCCTCGCCACCAAATAGTGTGTTTTTTATGCCACCTACAAACTCTACATCATAATCTACATCTTTAGTAAAGCCTACAATACAACCCGTATCCACTTTAAGTACTTCGCCTACTGCTAGTTCTTTGCGTGCTAGCGTACCGCCTGCGTGTACAAAAGCCATACCGTCGCCCTCTAATTTTTGCATAATAAAGCCTTCGCCACCAAACAGCCCACGACCTAATTTTCTGGAAAACTCAATGCCTACTGTTACACCTTTGGCAGCGCATAAAAAGGCATCTTTTTGGCAAATAAAACGCCCGCCATATTCGGTAAGGTCTATAGGTATTATTTTGCCAGGATAGGGCGAGGCAAAGCTCACTTTACGTTTACCATGAAACTGGTTTAAAAACACCGTCATAAAAAGGCTTTCTCCTGTAAGCAATCGTTTACCTGCCGAGAATAATTTGCCCATAACGCCTTGGTTTTGGTTGGAGCCATCGCCAAAAATTGTTTCCATTTTTATGCCTGTATCCATCATCATAAAGCTACCTGCTTCGGCTACTACAGCCTCTTGTGGGTCGAGCTCTATTTCTACGTATTGCATTTCTTCGCCAAATATTTCGTAATCTATTTCGTGTGATGTCATAGTATATAATTTTGATTGTTGTGATTATTAATTAGACTATTAACCATTATTTTTGTTACAACACTAAAATAAATACATTTTACGAAAAGAAAAATTGGTTTTACGCTATTGTTCTTATTTGTAGCTAACTTTTTGTTTGCTCAGCAAATAACTGAGAAGGGTTTGATTGGTTCTTCGAGGTAAATAAAAATCTTTAACTCCAAACCAGTATACATGAATCTTGCAAAAGATTCCATACGTATTTCCGACGAAATAAAGGCAGGACAAAGTTAGGATGACTTGTTTATGATGGAAGCTGATTTTGGAGAGAAAAGAGGATTAAGAAAATTTATAGAGTAACACAACATTAAGTACATACAACAAAAATATGGCTAGGGTATCCCACGCCATAATGGTTCGTTTTTGTTGAAATGGGAATATTAGCCCTGTAAGTGCAACTCCTGTCATTATGAGCACCATAAATACTGAAATTTGGTTGCTATCAGAGGCATCTTTTAATAATAACCCTTTGGTGTACATAATATCATCTAAGAATAATATAAATATATTAAAGATGTTGCTCCCCAATAGGTTACCCATAGCCATATCGGCAGCGCCAATGCGTACTGCAGCGATAGAAACTGCTATTTCGGGCAATGATGTGGAAACTGCTAAAAATAGGGTACCTACAAACGATTCGCCTAAGCCTGTTTCGGCAGCAATATTTTCGGCAAAGTAGGGTAGTGCTATAGCGGTAACAATAATGATAACAGCATACATTGCATAACGTAGCCCTACTTTTTTTAGGGTTATACCTTCCAACGTTATACTTTCAGCTTCTGCAACTACTGCGGGATTGGATTTTTGATAATAATAAATAGACCGCATGGAGAGTATGTACAATACAGCAAAGCCTATACTGGTTAAACCTATTGTTGGCATAAATACCATGCTGCTGTCCATAAACAAACCTAAACCCGTTAATGCTAACAATATTATACTAAATGCTGCTGCCAGTATGTGGCTTTGCGACATTTGCGAGAACAACGGTTTATTTTTACTCATATAAAACTCCATAAGCGAGAGTATACCCAAATTAAAGGCACAACTACCTAGTATGCCACCCACGGCAAAATCGGCTGATTGTAGTATGGCTACAGAGCTTACGCCAACCATTAATTCGGGTAACGAGGTAACGGTAGACATTAAAATAAGCCCTATTAAAGCTTTGCCCATACCCGTCATATCTGCCAATAAATCGCCGTAGTGAGAAAGTTTTTTACCTGCAAAAAATATTATTATGGCGCAACACGTAAAGCCTAAAACGGTTAAAAGCATTGGTTGAATATTGGTTAATTATTTTAGCTATTACAGCTAAACAGTAAATTTATGTAAAACTAAAGTAATCTTAAAAAAAGGATACAGTTTGTATTACTTACTCTTTTTTAGATTCTTCTTCGCCTGCTACATCATCAAAGCTAATGGAGTTATCCAAATTTTTATCAAAGGCTTTTATAAAACCGTTACGCAAAACATTTACAATTAAGGTCCACGTAAAAGGCTCACCTTCCTTTAAATTTCCTTTTAAGGGTACTTTGGTAGCTAGTCGGTCTTTGCTTTTATTTTTAACTACCGCAACAGTTCCCCCCACAATAAGTTCCCATACCTTTTTAAAAAAGCCACGTTCTTTTTCTCTCTCAGTATCTGGTGTAAGGTCAATAATCCTAATATCATCCATAACAGGTTTTAGGTAACCATCGTATTTACCATTGTTCATAGCTAGTTCCGATGTTATGGCTAGTGTACCTTTTTTAAAGGTAAACTTAGCATAGGCATCGGTAAAATCTTTTAAGTAGGTAAGATTCATTTGTTCCAACTTAAAGTTGAAATCAAAATCAGGCACTTCCTTTAACAAATTTATCTTTGCGCTGCTATCTATGCGCCCGTTACCGCTTGTAATTGCGGTAAGGGTAATGTCTGATGGTAACGGATCGTCTTTACGTAATACATTGGTTAAATTTGTAGCTACGGCGTTTACATTGGTTGCAGCAATATCTATATTGGGGCTAGCACCATAATCAATATAGTGTACCTCGCCATTAGTTATTTCAAACCTATTTATGGTTACAGGAGATAAATCTTTTATGGTTTGTATAAAATCGTTATCGCCACCAGTATCTACGGCATCGCCTCGTTTAATAAAGTTGAGTACAGGGTGCTCTACATAAAATTCGCCAGTAATAGCCCCTTTAAACAACGATTTCCATTGTATCGAGATATCAATAGCATCGGCAGCCACAAATGGCTCTGTGCCATCTTTTTCGATCTTTTTTATTTCTAACGAATCTATACGGTATGCACCACGATACAGGTGAATATCAATATCTTTTACACTTCCTTTATACCCCTCAATATTAGCGAGTGCTTTGTTTACATAGTGTAAGGCAACAGGTTCTAGGGCAAAATTTGCGATTATTAGTAGTACTATTATCGACCCGAGTGTAATCCATAGCTTTTTAAATTTCTTCATACCATTTGTATTACTTTAGTATTCGAAAAAAGGAGTATAAAACTCCTTTTTTAACGTATCTGCTGTGCTTTGTTTTACAGGAAACCATTTTCATCAGGCATTGTACCTGTATTGGTAATGTTACGTCCATTCCGTACGGGCGATTTTACTTTGCTCGCTAAATGAGCTTCATGGTCTTCCTCTGGATTAGGATCTTCAATTTCTTCCTGTTTCGGAAATGTTGCCAATTCCTTTGGGTTTAACGGAGCAGCTGCATCGTACGGTATTTCCTCTTTCGTTTCAGAATTGCCTACAGTAGCGTTTTGATGCTCTTTGTTGTGCTCTTTCATTTTCTTTTCATTATTAATGCTCATAATGGTACTGTTTTTATGGTTAGTATTATTTGTAATTTTTGGCTTATCGCTATTGATAGTAGGAAGCCAATGTATTTAATTAGTATAAAATTACTAATATCTGTTGGTAATAGTAGGAGGTTTAACGCATGATTAACAGCTGTATTAACTATATTAATTGTTAGGCTCTGTTTTTTGTTGTACTTTTAATCTTACGTAAATACTAAGTAAAACTATACTATGAAAAATTTGATGTTGCCGTTTCTAATCCTATTATTATCTTGCTCTGGTACTGGAAAATATGTGAAAATTATTGGCGAGCTAGATAAAGATGAAATTTCGGGTATAGAGTATGTAAATGGAAGCAAATGGCTTTGGGCAATTGAGGATAGCGGTAATAAGGCTAAAATACATGGCTTAGCAGAAAACGGAGAAACAAAACATACTGTTAATATTAAAAAAGCGGATAATGTAGATTGGGAAGATATAACATCTGATAAAGAGGGGAATTTATATATTGGTGATTTTGGGAATAATAAGAACGATAGGGAGGACTTAGTGATATATAGAGTTGACAGGGATGATTTGAAAGATGATGAAGCTAAGGTAGCTTACGAAGTATCGTTTTACTACCCTGAGCAGGAAAAATTTCCACCTAAAAAATCGAAGCGTTTTTACGATGTAGAATCTTTTTTTGAGTTAAACGGAAACTTTTATTTGTTTACTAAAAACAGAAGTGCCCGTTTTGATGGTCGTTTTAATGTTTACAGTGTACCTAATAAAAAAGGAAAGCATAAAGCGAGGTTGTTAGCTACACTAAACAGTTGCGATGTATACCGAAAATGTGCTTTAACGGGAGCTGATATTAGCCCCGATGGTAAAACGGCTGTATTACTATCTGGCGATAAAATATGGCTTATAGAGGGCTTTGCCGAAAAAGGCTTTACGCAGGATATGATGAAAGAGTACAAACTAGAGCATTACTCCCAAAAGGAGGGTATTTGCTTTAAAGATGATAACACACTCCTTATGGTAGACGAAAAGCCCAAAAATAATAGTGCTTTTTTATATCAGGTTAAAATATCCGACTTAAAGTCCAAGCTGTAAGCCTACTGCAAAACGACCTCCATCGGCACCCTGAAAGTAAAACACTCGTGCCGTAACACTGTCTACACCATTTAACCACAAACCTCCACCAACACTTTGGTGCCATTTGTTGGACGATTGTTCGTCTATCCAAACACGACCATAATCAAAACCACCAAAAATACCGTAACTAATAGGTACAAAGCTGCTTTTACCTCTTTTTAGCGTAAAGCGTAAATCGGAGCTGTGGTAAAACGATTTTTTACCTGTAAAACGCTCACGGCGGTAGCCTCTAAGGTCGTTATCGCCCCCTACGGTTGCTGCTTGGTATATTTCGAAGTTATTATTGGTAAGTAATTTTCCTTTTACACTCGATTCAAAAACAAGCCTTTTATCAGGTGTTATTTTGTGTACAAAATCTACAAACCCTTCTATTGTACCAAAGTTGCGATTTAGATCATCAAAACTAGTAGTCCAGTTTAATAATAATGCGAATTTCATCCCCATAGATGGCAATGCAGGCAAGTCGTAATTTTCGTATTTGTATTCGGCATTCATACTACCGTACTGGCGGTGTTCAAAAAGACGCTCGGGTACAACACCATCCATATCAATAAATCGGTTGCCAGAATTTTCTATTTCAATAGATTCAAAGGCGGGTTGGAAGGTTATAGTACTACCATTCCTGTTTCGTTTAAATAAAGAGGGTGCTACTCTAAAAGTTTGTAGCTTAACCCTATTAAAGTCCATTCCCCTATCATCGTCGTTGTTTTCTGTTTCGTTACCATAACCAAAGTAGTTAATGCTAAAGGTTGGGCTGGTATAACGTAAATCTACAGCAAAATCCCATCGGCTGGCTATATTAATAAATTCACTCCGTGAGGATGCGGCAACACCCGATGTTGCAAAAAAGTATTCTGCCTTAACGCTGTGTTTTTGCGAGTAGGGTTTTCGGTTAAAGTTGTTTACTATGTAGTTAAAGAGTACGCCTAGTTTAACGCCATCGTCTGGGTTGTACCCAGCAGAAGGTAATGTTGAGGTGGAGTTATAATGAGGGCGGTGCATATCGTAACTGTTCGTTTCGTAATCGTCCGTTAGTATAAGCCTCGTTCGTTTATCAATGTTAAACGTATTTTTCTTACTCTTAAAATCGTACACATTAATTTTTCTACCATTCTCTATGGTATACTCATCGTGGTTTTGTCCGCCAAGTATTCTTATTTTTATAGGTTTTTCGGGCTTTCCTTTTATCTCAAAAATATCATCATCATCCAATCCAAATATCCATATTTCTTTGGTAGTTTTTCTGTTGTATGTACGTTCACTTATAAATGTTTCTTTGTCTTTTTTAAGGCTGTAGGTTTCAATCTTTGTTACTCCTTTTGGCAATCGGGTTATTACAAACTTTTCTTTATCGTCTGTACCTGTAAGTATTACTGTTTTTAATAATACCTTATAATATTCAGTAGCATATTTTTTTAAATCGGTTCTTCGCTGCCTTAGGTTGGCTTTTATTGTTTCTGCGGTTTCGTCCTGTATCTCTTTTGGGAGTTTGCTAAATGCATTCTCTATAGCCTCGTCAGTTAATGCTTCTTGTAAAAAGGCAGCTTCTTCTAGCCATACCTTTATATCTGAGTTGCTTGTTAATGCTAAATCTAACGGATAAGGCTCACGGTTAAACCATTTTACGTCCTGAATAGTTTTTGTATAACTCTGCATGTGGCGCAACGCTGGAATTTTCATGATTAATGATAGTAGTGCACCATCGTACATAGAGAAGGCTTGGTCGCGGTCGCGCGGAATGGGCTTGTATAGTACGGAGTCTTTTTCTTCAAATTTTGCCCAGCGCCATTGGTCGTCGTGCCTGTCCCAATCGCCTATTAGCATATCAAATAATCGTGCCCTAATATAGGCGCGTTCGTCCATTTTGTATTTGGCATCTTTTCGTAAATCTTCCAGCATATCATCAGTACCCTCAATATCGTCGGGTTTACCAAAACTAGCTAAATCGTAATGTTCCTTACCAGGATGTTCTTCTATCATATACAATTCGCCGCCATACTCGTTGTTATATTTACCTAAGGCATCGTGCTTGGGTACAAAATAGAGTTTTGGGTTGGTGTGGTATATGCCTACGCTTTCGGCTAAATCGCCTAATATAAACGGAGTGTAGGGGTGCGCTGTAGTATAAAAATCCAATAAGAAACTTTCGGCAAATGTATTGTCAAAGTTATCGCCCATGTATTTTGTTTTAAAGGCCACTGTTTGCAAAAATTGTGTAGCACTTTTTTTAACCCCACGCATTACATATTCTTTACCATTTTTATCTGCCAAACGTAATGATTTTGACTGATGCCCTCCACCTGATTTAACAGGCGTCATTCCGCCAAATAACGTATCTATGGTTAATGTTTTTACAGTGAGTAGCTCGCTGTAATAGGAACGATAATGTTTACCAAAGAAAAATTTGTAAATGCCCCCTTTATCTGTCATTTCAGGGCTGTAAATAGCAGCCTCTATGGTTTGAGGAAACTCATCCTGATAGTCCTCGATTTCTATGTCTGGGCGTAAATCAATATTAGTTTCGTACAGTTGTTCTTCGCCTTGGCTACCGGTAGCAAAGTATTTTATGTTGGCTTTACCATCTTCAAACAAATCGAGTATAGCATACCCTGTTCCACCGTACGAAAAATCGTTGGGGTATATGGCTCGTGCTGCCTCTATTTTAGAGCCTGAGCCACTAATAATTTGATGAATGTCGTTATACCCAATATACTGTAAATTATGGTCGTGCCCCGATACTACAATAACATTATTTTTACTGCGAATAAGTGTTTTAATGCGCATCGTTAATTTGTTGTACAGCTTGCTCTGCCTATCCTGTTGGCTGTAGCCCGATGTTCTTCGTATGGTGTTTATAATACTACCTATAACGGGTAGTGGTACTTTGGCTTCTGTTGGATATAGGTGTTTGTGTAGCGAGAATTGCCCACCATGTGTACCATTAGTCATTAAAGGGTGGTGTATGGCAATTACAATTATTTTGTTTTGGTTGTCGTTAAGCAAGTCCTCTAGCTCAATAAACATGGCTTCGCGGGTTTTTATATCGCAATCGTCATTAATAGTAGGGTAGTCGTCCCAATCTTCAATATACCATTGGCTGTCTATGGTAACTAGGGTTACATTATCGTTAATCTCATAATCATCAATACCGCAACCTTTGCCTGGCAGGAACGATTTGTTATCGTCTAGCTTTTTCTCAATATAATCGTTTTGCTCGTCCAGCCCATCCAAACCCGAGTACCAATCGTGGTTACCAGGTATAAAAAATGTTTTACCCTCAAACACTTTAGCAAGTGCTATTTGTTGATCCAATCCTTTTTTGGCAGCTTCACGTTTTTTCTTTTTTCGTTTGGGGGGCATGCCTAGCGGATAAATGTTATCGCCAAGATACAGTAGCGATGTGTTTTTGTCTTCTTTTTTCAGTTTATCGGTAACCACATTTAATAGGGCTTGCGAGTTTTTGCTGGTGGCATAACCTGCATCGCCTATTAGATAAATACGGTGGTTTAGCTCAGCATCAATAACAACATCATTTCCACTTTTTTTATCGACTACGTCTTTGCCATATTGTGGGTGATTTGTAGCGCACGATAGGAGTAAAAAACTAGTAAGGAAAACAATAATGTACTTATTTAATCCGATACTATTATAAACCGAAAAGAATTTCATAATTTGGTATGATTAATTTTTTGCAGGATGACTATTGTTAAAAAAGCCGAGAACTACGTATTTAATTTATTCAAAGATAAACTATCTGTTAATTATATTTACCATAATTTTAATCATACTTTACGTGTTGTTAATGCTGCGGCATTAATAGCTACCGAAGAAAAAGTTGATGAAAGTGATAAAGAGGCATTACTTATTGCTGCTTGGTTTCACGATTCGGGGTATATAAATGGGCGCGAAAACCATGAGGAGGTTGGTGCTACTATTGCCAGCGAATTTTTATTGGAGCAAAATTACCCGCAAGATAGAATAGAATTGGTAGCTAGCCTTATACGGGCTACTAAAGTTGAGGTTGCGCCTAAAACGCCTCTTGAGAATATTATTAGGGATGCTGATTATTCTCATTTTGCCGATAAGAGTTATGCCAAATTTGCCGAGTTACTGCGTGAGGAATGGCGACTTAATGGCTATAAGGAGTTTACCGATGTAGAGTGGATTATTGAGAATAGGGATATTTTACTTTACAAACACAGGTACTACAGCCCGTATGCAAAAAAAGAGATGCAGCCTGAAAAGGATAAAAATATTGCACGACTACACAAAACCATAAAAAAATTAAAATCGGGTAAAAAAAAGGTTTCTAAAAATAAAATAAATAAAAAGAAGCTCGAAAAGTTAACCCGACCTGATAGGGGTATAGATACTATGTTTAGGGTAACCCTTAATAACCATACCCGCCTAAGTGATATTGCTGATAGTAAGGCTAATATAATGATATCGGTTAATGCTATTATTATATCGGTGTCCTTAACAACGCTAATACCAAAGTTGGACAGCCCTACCAATACCCACTTAATTATACCTACATTAATTTTAGTGTTATTTAGTGTGGTATCTATCATATTTGCCATATTGTCTACCCGACCTAAGGTTACTGAGGGTACGTTTACGCGCCAAGATATTAATAGCCGAAAAGTGAATTTGCTGTTTTTTGGTAATTTTTATAAAGTACCTCTTGGAGAGTATACCTGGGCGATGAATGAGATGATGAAGGATAGAAAGTACTTGTACGATTCGATGATTAAAGACCTTTACTTTTTAGGGCTTGTGCTTAATAAAAAGTACAAATTGCTCCGAGTTACGTACAACATTTTTATGATAGGTATTATTATTTCGGTAATTGCATTTATATATGCCTTTAGCCGTATATAGTTAAAATGTTATAATCATTCAGCTAAGTTTCGGTTTTAGCTTAATTCTCTCAGCAAATCATCATAACTATATGTTTTTTCGGGCATACTTTCGGTATTGTACACAATAGCAATACGCAGTGCTTTTAGCCCTGTAACACCCTGCAAATCTTCTACATCAAATTGTTCTACAACACTATCTACTAAATTTTTGTGCTGTAAGAATTGAATGTAGCGTCGGTACTCTGTTTCTTCCTGTTTTTGCGAATACACAATGGTAATTTTACCTTTCTCGGTAATACGTTTGTCCGTACCTTTAATATGCGATTTGTCAATCCGTTTCTTTACCACTTCATATCGGGCATTGTACGTACCATCTACATCAAAACGCTTTTCGTCCATTCTAAAACGTATGGATATAGGCGAACTAAATACTAATATTAATGATGTTACATCCAGTTGATAGGGTAATGCAGGATAGAGTTTGTAATACTCATTTTCCATTTCGCACATTACCTGTAGCTGCCACAATCGTAAATTGTTAAGGTATAACGGGCTGTATTGGTTTTTTGGTGCTATAGATGCCCCTATGTACAAATTATGCTCCACACCATCGGTTTTAAAACGCTCATAATAATGCGGGTAAAACTTTTGTGCCTCAACTTGCTTTTGGTCTAAAACTTCCGCTAAATGCTTATTAATTATCGAGAGTGCTTCATCAAAGTTCTTTCTGCTGTGGTACACCATATCTACTCTATGGTCTAGCGTTCTAAAGTAGTTGTCAATATGGTTGTGTATATCTTCGTTAACCGATTCAAAATGCTCAAGCATAGGGTGTATCTCGGTTTGGATGTAATTTTGTATCACCGCTTCAGAGTCAGCTTGCATTTCCGTTTTTATCTTAGTCTCCATATTTTCGAGCTCATAAATATGTTGCTCAATAAGTGGTAATTTTTCAAGATTGAAAATGTAGCGGAAAAGTGATAGCAATTTTTCTATTTGTTTAACAAGATCTTCTTCGGTAGATTGATTTCGCGCTGTAGATGAACCCTTCACGTCTATCTGCCCATAAAGCGGATAAATTTCTTTAAAAACAATCTCTTTGTAGGCGGAGTTTTTGTTTTCAGGTTCGTTAATGTGCCTTAATGCCTCTTCACGGAACTTCCAATATACGCTATTGTGTATGGCTGTATATTCCTTTTGGATAATAGCATCAATCTGGTTTTGCATTTCAGAGTAATATGTTTCTATCCTATCCGTTAAAAATGGTAGTATGTACGATAGTTTTTTGGCATTAATACTATTAAGCTCGCCTGCACGAGATGATACAAGCTCTATAATACCAATTAGTTTGTTGTTTTTAACTAGCGGTGCCAGTATACAACTCTTTATGTCTTGATCTAGCAAATGCTGAGCAAATTCGTTATCAGGATTTTCGCTACATGCTTTGCAATAATTTTCGGTATCTGATATTACAAAATATTTGTGGTCTTCAATGATTTTTTTTAACGATTGTCCGCAAAACACATCATTGCAGTTAATTTCAGATCTGTCTTTTAAAATATAACTATCTATTTTGTCAAAAAGGGGCAAATTAAAAGTGTTTTCTTCTAAATGGACTTCTGTAAACCCAATACGCAAATCGGGTATTTTATAAATCGACCTAAATATGTTTTCTTGTTTGGACTTATCACCTTCATCAAAATCTTCAGGTTTTAATAAACTCGTTTTTAAATTGGATATGGCACTCTCTGTAGTAGAGTCAAAAAGCGATACAATACCAAAGCCTTTTAAAACCCAGCTATCTTCAGGGAATTTTTCTTTCCATAACTCCAAATTATCAAAGTTGTCCATCAATAGCTTTATATCGTCCTCTGTAATTTCGTTATGGTTGTCTTTTGGCAGAATTTCAATAAAATCAGCATTATATAAAATTCGGTAATGTTTCATAATACCACTAGCATCAGGTATATCATAAAACAAAGGTCGGCTAAAATCAAAATGGTAACCGTAGTAGTTATTTAAAATTAAGCAACATGCCATTACATAAAACTCATGGTCGCTAAAATCACGAATGCTCATATCAAAATCAGTCCCCGCTTCATCTAAAATACTTTGTAACCTTTTGGTATAGTTAAAAGTAATGTTGTAAAAAGGAATTGCAACGGCCTTGATTTCGTTTTTACTAAGTGCGGTAGGGAATAAATCCGAAAGTAAGTCTTTTATCAAGTCCTCGTACTTATTAAGCTGGTTAGGGTCTTTAATACCTTCGCGTAACTCTGGGTAAGCCGCTGTACTATCTAACAGAGCTTTTGCATAGTCCGACTTATGCTTACTGCCAGACACAGCAATCTCCTCAAGTTGTTCCATCACTTTATGAAAGGAAATCTTTACTTCAAACGGACTGCTCTCAAAATGCTCAATGTTCATAATAAATACTACTTAGTAACTTACAAAAATACTAAAAAATATGCTTGCTGTTACTATGTCTTAACAATTGTTAACTAATTGTATATTAGGTTGTTTTAAGCTTAATCAATATTATGTACTTTTGCTCTGTTGCGAATGCTATGCAAATGAATGAACTAATACCTATAAAGTTTCCGCGAAATATAACACTTACCATAAAACGGGAAGACCTTTTGCACCCTCATATATCAGGCAATAAATTCAGAAAGTTAAAGTATAATATACTTGAGGCACAGCAACAAAATGCTACCCAATTACTCACTTTTGGCGGTGCTTACTCCAACCATATTGCAGCAACTGCTGCGGCAGGAAAAAAGTACGGTATAAAAACCATTGGAGTAATTAGGGGCGAAGAACTCAAAGGCAAAATAGATAACAACCCTACGTTACGTTTTGCCCAAAGCTGTGGTATGGAGTTCCATTTTGTAACACGTACCGCTTACCGAGATAAAACCAGTCCTGAATTTATAAACACCTTTACTACAATTTTTGGAGATTTTTACCTTGTGCCAGAGGGTGGTACCAACGCATTGGCTGTAAAAGGTTGCGAAGAAATACTTACCGAAACTGATGCTGAGTTTACCCATATAGCGTGCGCAGTAGGTACGGGAGGTACAATTTCAGGCATTATTAATACGGCACAATTGCACCAGCAAGTTCTCGGATTTCCAGCACTTAAAAATGCAGGATTATCGGCAGATATTGCTAAATTTGCGCAACAGGATAACTGGGCGTTAATTGAGGACTACCATTTTGGCGGTTATGCCAAAGTAAATGCAGAGCTAATTGGTTTTATAAACGATTTTTTAGATACAACAGGTATCCCTTTGGATCCTGTTTATACGGGAAAGATGGTTTTTGGCGTTATAGATTTGATTAACAAGAATTATTTTCCTGATAATGCGGCTATTCTGCTAATTCATACAGGAGGATTACAAGGAATTTCGGGAATGAATAAGGAGTTATGTAGGAAAAAACTCCCACAAATTAAAATCCAGAATACATGATAAAAAAGATTTTAGCACTTGCCGTTTTAAGTTTATTGGTTAGTTGCGGTTCATCATATACAAGCAGAAAAAAAGGAGGAAAATCTAAAATACGAACAACGCGTAACGTCAAAACACCTTCTAAACGCAACACATCGGTAACTAAAAATAAAAATGAGCGTAAAAAGCAACAATCAGAAGTACTAGAGTCAACATCCAAAACAGTAGTATATGCCGACGTTGTAAAACAGTACATATACGATTATAAAGATATAGCCAAAGATAATATGCGCAACCATGGTATTCCTGCCAGTATAACGTTGGCACAAGGAATATTAGAGTCGGGCGCGGGCAGAGGTACACTTTGTGTTAATGCCAATAACCATTTTGGTATTAAATGCCATAAAGGTTGGACGGGCGAAGCCGTATACCATGACGACGATGCTAAGGGAGAATGCTTTAGAAAGTACAATGACCCTGCCGAATCGTATAACGACCATTCACTATTCCTAACTACACGAGGTAGGTACGCATCGCTATTCAAACTCCGAAAAGACGATTATAAGGGATGGGCAAAAGGGTTAAAGGCAGCAGGGTATGCTACCGATCCTAAATACCCAAATAAATTAATATCTATTATAGAACGTTACGGGCTTGACCAGTACGATGCTGAGGTTTTAGGGAAACGCCATGAACCCAGAAAGGATGATGATAACGATAATGGGGATGTAGAAGTAACTGAAGAAAAAGTACCCAGAAATTCGTATAAAGTACAAAAAGGCGACACGTTGTACTCCATATCAAAAAAACATAACGTTAGCGTAGATGAACTAAAGCAAATGAATAACCTAACTAGCAATGCCCTTTCGATAGGTCAGATTTTAAAAGTAAAGTAAAATGTTATACCAAAGAAGCAGCCAACTTTTTGCCGAAGCAATTAAAGTAATACCAGGTGGTGTAAACTCGCCCGTTCGTGCCTTTAAAGCAGTAGGAGGTACACCCGTTTTTATAAAAGAAGCCAAAGGGGCTTACCTGTACGATGAAGACGATAACCGCTTAATAGATTATATTAACTCGTGGGGACCAATGATATTGGGGCATGCCTACGAGCCTGTAGTGGATGCCGTTATAGAACGTGCTAAAAAAGGAACATCGTTTGGTACACCAACAGCACTAGAAACTAAAATTGCGGCACTGGCTGTTAATATGGTGCCCAACATAGATAAGATACGTTTTGTAAACTCAGGTACCGAAGCCTGTATGAGTGCTATACGCTTAGCGCGAGGCTATACCAAGCGCGATAAGATAATTAAGTTTGCGGGTTGCTATCACGGGCATTCCGATTCGTTTTTAATACAAGCGGGTAGTGGTGCCGTTACTTTTGGTACACCCAATAGCCCTGGCGTTACACAAGGTACAGCACAAGATACCTTGTTGGCTAATTATAATGATTTAGATAATGTTGCAGCACTATTTAAGGCAAACCCTAACGGTATAGCAGCAATTATTATAGAGCCTGTTGCTGGAAATATGGGATGCATTCCGCCTGCCGAAGGCTTCCTAAAAGGATTACGCCAACTTTGTGATGCCAATGGTACATTATTAATTTTTGATGAGGTAATGACGGGGTTTCGCTTGGCAAAAGGTGGAACGCAAGAGTTGTTTGATGTAAAAGCCGATATTGTAACTTTTGGTAAAGTAATAGGCGGCGGATTGCCTGTAGGGGCTTTTGCAGGGCGTAACGAAATTATGGATTACTTAGCACCATTGGGTTCTGTATATCAGGCAGGCACACTATCGGGCAACCCGTTAGCAATGGCTGCTGGTTTTGAGATGCTTAAAGCCCTTAACGACGATATTACGGTATACGAACGCCTAGCACAAAAAACAGCGTATTTGGAGCAAGGAATCCGCGAAAAGCTAAATGCTGCCAACGTAGTATACACTATAAACAGAATAGGGTCGATGATATCGGTGCATTTTGACGCCACCCCTGTAACCGATTTTAAAACGGCTGCTAATGGCGATAATGCAACCTTTAAAAAGTTTTTTCACGGACTTTTAGAAGAAGGTGTTTACATTGCCCCATCGGCATACGAAACTTGGTTTATAACCGATGCCCTTACGTATGACGATCTCGATTATACCATACAAGCCGTAGGTAAAGTAGCTAAAACACTATAAATAAAAAAAGCTCCCAATTTGGGAGCTTTTTTATGTATCAAAAACTATTCTTAGTGCGTAAGCTGTTGTAAAAGTGCAGTGTTTTTGCTTAGCTTTTCCGCTTGATCTGCTGTTAATGTTGCATTAAGCTTAGCTTCCATAACCTCTGCAAGAATGTCTTTACGCTCTTGGCTAAAGTTTGGTGTAGCTAAATCACGGTGCTTATATTCGAATAATCCTAAGAAAGCTTGTTTTTGGTTATCATCTAACTGAACGAAATCTGATAGTGCCTTAAGGTCTTTTTGAGCAGCTTTTTGTATAGCTACTTTCTCTACATTTTGCTGTTTTACAGCAGTAGTAGCATTTCTTTGCTGTGCATTGGCACTATAGCCAAGCGCAAGCATAATGGTAACAATAGCAATTATTTTTTTCATGATAAACTAAGTTTTGTTTAGTGTTTATAAATTCAAAGCTAATTAAATTTTAAAACTACACAAAACTTTAACATTAAAAAATTAGTCTCTATCGTGCTTTTTAAGTTTTTTACCTCTTTTTGTTAGTTTTTTTTGTCTTTCCCTTTCTAATTCTTCAAATTTCTCAAACTGTTCTTCGTTTAAAATATTCTTCATAGCAGCTTTCATGGCAATTTTTTCGTCAAGCATTTTGCTTCTCATTGCAAAACGCTCTTCGCTAGTACGTTGTGCTTCAGCTTCTTTTTCTACTTTTCGCTTTTCCATCATCTTTTCACGCTCTATACTCTTGGTTGTAAGGAGCTGTTTTATTTCACCCTGCTGTTTTTTGTTAAGGTCAAGTTCAAGCGTCAATTTCTTTACTTGTAATTCAACTCTTTGTTCAGGAGTTAATCGTTCTCCTCTTTCATGTTCTCTTTTCTGTGCTGTTGCAGTTAAACCTAGTATCATAACTGCTGCTAAAATCCACGCCTTCATAGTAATATTATTTAAAGTTTATACTTGTTAAGACAGTAAACAAAACATAAGGTTTAATTCTGCCACATAAATATTTTTTTAAAGCCCAATTATGTGGTATTTTTGCACTGTGAAAAAAGCTGTATTCATAGTTGCACTCTTACTGTTATTAAAACCAGTGTTACCTGTGTTTGATTACATTTTTAATTATGATTATATAGCGCAAGAACTTTGTGAGAACAAAGCAAAGCCAGAGTTACAGTGTAATGGTAAATGTCATTTAATGAAAGAGCTTGCCAAAGCTGCTGAAGACGAACAACCATTATCAGAAAAAAAAGTAGTACATCAAGAAAGAGAAATACTTTTTTGCCAAGCTGTAGTTCCTTTTTCATTCCGTAATTATACGGGTAACATTACTAATAAAGAATTCACATTATACAATAATCTGTATTCGCACCTTGTTGTTACTTCGGTGTTTCATCCTCCAGTTTTTATTTCTTAAACGTACCTGATTATTCCTTTTTGTGTCGAATCTAAATACTACGATTCCGATGCTTACTGCTATGGTCTAATCAAAAAAACATTCCCCCTAAATATCAATATATAGTATAGTGGTACATAAACTATACTGTGCTAGTGTGCGCAACAATTGCGTTTAAAAACGAATTAAAAATATTATAATAAAAACAAAGATGAAATTCCAATATATAAAATATGCTGCACTGTCAGCAATAGCCCTATTTACCGTATCGTGTAGTAGTGACGACGATAGTAACCAAGAAGTAATAGAAGGTACTGTTGGCGAGGTAGAACTTTTTTTTGATAATGGCGTAGCAGGAGATGCTTTGGTGTTAGGAAGTACTTACGCTAACTCCAATGAAGAAAATCTTACCATAAATCGTTTAAACTATATAGTAAGCAACTTTATACTTATTGATGCCGATGGTAAAGAGGTTGTTTACCCTAAAGAGGAGAGTTATTTTATTATTAACCAAGAAGATGGATTAAATACAATTCATTTAAAAAATGTTCCTGCAGGCGATTATACTGCTATAAAGTTTGGTATTGGTGTAGATCAGCAACGTTACTTACAGGGCGAAACAGCACAGCAAAGTTTTTGGGATTTGGCAGCAGCTAACAACCTAACGTGGACTTGGAGTACAGGTTACCGTTTTATTACTTTTGAGGGCGAATTTACGGCTCAAGGGGTAATAACACCAACCCCTTTTAGGGTACACCAAGGTAGCAATACGGCAACGGATAATTACAGAGAAGTTACTTTGAGTTTGCCATCTACAGCAAGAGTAAGAGAAAACCAAGTACCCTCTATACACTTAGTGGCAGATGTTAATGTATTGCTTGATGGTGATACTAAAGTAGTATTGCATAACAATATGAATAATGCGGGCACTAGTGCAGACATTATGGGAGGCGAACACCTTATAGAGATTGCCGAAAACTCTAAAAAAATGTTTACAGTACACCATGTGCACAATGCCTCTGGGCATACACACGAATAGTATTTTGCTATAACCAAGCCTACCCAGACGGGTAGGCTTTTAATTTGTAACACATTATGAAAAAAATTAGCTTCGTCGCATTTGCGGCACTACTACTGGTGTCCTGTAGTGATAACGATACCAATTATACTGCTACGCCAGACACTAAAATGGATTTTAACGTGCCGGCTAACTTTCCTGCTCCTGAGCAAGACATTACCCTAAACCCGCCAACCGAAGCGGGCTTTGAATTGGGTAGAAAATTATTTTACGATGCACGCCTTTCGGCAGATAATACAATATCCTGTGCTTTTTGCCACGAACAATCATCGGCATTTACCCATCACGGTCATACCTTTAGCCATGGTATTTACAATCAAGAAGGTACACGTAATGCACCTGCTGTTCAAAACATGGCATTTCAGTCCGAATATTTTTACGATGGCGCATCCAACAGTATCGAGATGCTCTCCATTGTACCCATACACAACCCCGTTGAGATGGATGAAACATTGGAAAGTATTGCCGAAAAACTAAAACAAGATGCGGACTATGTACAACAGTTTGACCGTGCTTTTGACGGAACCGAAATTACATCGGGTAAAATACTTAAAGCATTAGGGCAGTTTATGACGATGATGATTTCTGCCAATTCCCGTTACGATAAATACATTCGTAATGAAACAGGAGGCACATTAACCGCACAAGAAACACAAGGGTTGAGTTTGTTTCAGCAGAAATGTGCATCATGCCACAATACCGATATATTTACAGATAATACCTTTCGTAATAATGGTTTACCACCAAACCCCAATTTAAACGATTTGGGGCGCGAAGTTGTAACGGGTTTTGCTACAGACAGGTATAAGTTTAAAGTCCCTAGTTTGCGTAATGTAGCGCTTACAGCACCCTACATGCACGATGGTCGTTTTGGCTCGTTAGAGTCGGTATTGAATTTCTATGCTACTGGTGTATCAGATTCTGAAACCTTAGACCCTTTATTGCACAATGGCGATACCTTAGGCATACCGCTTACGCAAGAAGAAAAGGAGGCCATTATTGCTTTCCTGAAAACACTAACAGACGAGGAGTTTATAACAAATCCGCTATTTTACCATCAAACCTAGTACATCATGAAAAAGTATATAGTATTATTCGTTGCGCTAGTGGCACAACAAATGTTTTCTCATACGCCACCACCCAATTTTAGAGGATATCTTGACCGATTTGACGATTGCGATGCTTGTGGCTGTTCTGCTAGTGGCGGAGGTATGGGGTTTAGCTCCATGCTTAACCAAAACTTTGTAGGGGTACGCTATTTTTATCAAAGCTATACAAGCCAAGACGGTATTTTTAACGATTCGCCTTATATAGACGAGAACTTTAATACCGTACAACTTTGGGCACGCATACCTGTCTTTAAAAATTTCCAAATATCGGCATTAGTACCGTATCACTCCCATAACAGAGCGCTTACTACAGGCTACCAAGCGATAGATGGTTTGGGCGATATTACCGTATTGGGTTTATACACCATATACCAAACCCAAAAAGATTCCGCTAGGTACAGCCACACACTACAGGCGGGTGGAGGCGTAAAAATGCCAACAGGCGAATACCATACTGCCAATAACGGAAGTGTAAACCCAAGTTTTCAGGTAGGTACTGGTAGTTGGGATTATTTACTGGCTGCCGAATACGTTGTTAAGCATAACAAGCTAGGGCTTAATGCTATGGTAAACTACAGTATTAAAACTGAAAATGACGATGAGTACCAATTTGGTAATCAATTTAATTATGCAAGTACGTTATTTTATGTAATAGAGCAACCAAAATACACCCTTGTGCCACAACTTGGTTTAGCAGGCGAAAGCTACGCTGCTAATAAGCAATTTGGTGAAGAGTTACCCGATACCGAAGGCGATATACTGTTTGGTAAAGCAGGTATAGAGGCAGGCTATAAAGGATTCTCTGCGGGTATTAATGCCATGCTGCCCATCAATCAAAACTTAGTTGGCGGCAGGGTAGAGGCAAACTATAGGTGGTCCATCAACTTAAATTACAGTTTATAATTATTGTCACTATTCCAGTAAGTTATTTCCACAATTGTTAAATAACGAATTGGAATAGTGGTTTTAACAGTAGTTGTTTTTTAATTGGTGCTACTGTACGCTAATATTTTATAGATTTGCTCCTCATGCTATAAAAGAAAATTTATGAAAATTACTACCCTCTTGCTATTGCTTTGCACCGTTTTTGCTGTTAAAACTATAGCGCAAACACCCTTAACAAAAAGCGGAACAGTACATATATGTTTTAAAGACGCTCAATACCCTACTACTACCGAGTTTCAGTCCTTTTTACAAGAAAACAATTTCGTTCTGGAAAAAGGTATTAAATTATCTGAAGAACAATTTGAGTATTTAAAACAACAAGTTCAAAAAAATACAGGAAGCAGTGCATCGGTAGAAAAACTAAACCGTATTTACAGTATTGCACTTCCGTATCAAAATAAAGAGGCACTTAACCAACTTTATAGCGACTTATCGTTGTTTAATGGTGTAGCATACTTTGTTAAACCGCTTAATACAGCACCGCTACCACCTGCCGATATTCCTCCAGCAACACCGAGTTATTTTCTTTCGCAAGGTTATATACAAGCCGACCCTGGTGTAAATATGCAATATGCATGGGATTTAGGCTATGCTGGAGCAGGTATTAACTTAAAAGACGTTGAGTATGGTGTAAATACAAATCATGAAGAGTTTAATGAAACCAATACAGCTATAGCGGCAGGCATGACGATTAGTAATGAAGTACCACTCGTTTTTACAGAGCATGGTACGGCAGCTATAGGCGTTGCTTATGCCAATAACGGAACATATGGTGTTTCGGGTATGGCGTACGAGCTTAATGAAGCTATTTTGTACCCTGAGTGGACACAAGAAGGGGGGTATAACCGAGTTACTGCTGTTACGCAAGCTATTAATACTGCTGTTGCAGGCGATGTTATTATGTACGAATTACAAGTGTCTGTCTTGACAAACAGTGATTTTGTGCCTGCTGAATATGACCAAGTAATATGGGATTTGACTAGGGCAGCTACCGATGCAGGGATTGTAATTGTTGCGGCGGCTGGAAACGGCAGCCAAAATTTAGACTCGTTTGATTTTATAGAATACATGAACCGAGGCGATAGCGGTGCTATTATAGTGGGTGCAGGAACACCTAATACCAACCATGATAGGATTGGTTTTAGCACATATGGTAGTAGGGTAGATGTACAAGGTTGGGGACAAAATGTTGTAACTACAGGTTATGGCGACCTTTATGCCATAGGTAACGATTTTAACCAATACTATACCTCGTTTTCGGGTACAAGTTCGGCAACGCCAATAATAGCCTCGTGTGCAGCGGTTTTACAATCGTATTTTAACCAACAAAGCGGTGGCGGTTATCTGACCAGTCAGCAAATCAGAACGGTTTTAAAAGAAACGGGTATTGCACAAGGTACCGCAACAGTAGTAGAGAATATAGGTCCTATCCCCAATATGGAGGCAGCTATCGATTATATTAACAATAATTTGTTGTATAATCAGGGCTATGTAATCAATCAAAATGAGTTACGTTTATTTCCTAACCCTTCCACCGAAACAATTACGGTAGCATTAGAAAATAGTACAGGTAATTTTGAGATTACTATTTTCAATGCATTGGGGCAGATTGTACATCAGGATGCTACGTTTTCTGGTAGAAAAGAAATTAATATTACAGATGTAGATAGAGGAATTTACTTTTTAGAACTTAAAAATGGTAACCAAAGCTATTTAAAAAAGTTTATTAAAAAATAAAGGGCTCTTATAGTGTAATACACAAACAACAAAGGCTACCTAATTTGGTAGCCTTTAGCATCTAAATTATTTTGTAGTTATACCATGTGTATTTCCAATGCATCGTCAGTTTTTACAACTTTGGCAATACCATGCCCAGTTAAGGTTTTTAGGGTTTTATCCCATTTTTTGTTACTCAATTTAGCTTCTTCTTTAATTTGTGCTAAAGGCGCAACGTTATGCGTTTTAATAATTTCGAGTAGTGCTTTTGCTTCATCGTCCAGCTCTACTTGCTTCTTTTCAGGGCGCATCTGCGGGAAAAATAATACTTCTTGTATGGATTGGTTGTTGGTTAAAAACATAATTAACCTATCCATGCCAATACCAAGCCCCGATGTTGGTGGCATACCATACTCTAGCGCACGTAAAAAGTCGTTATCAATAAATTGCCCTGCTTCATCATCACCACGTTCGCTTAGTTTCAATTGTGCTTCAAAACGTTGCCTTTGGTCTATAGGGTCGTTTAGCTCGCTATAGGCGTTTGCTATCTCTTTACCACATACCATAAGTTCAAAACGTTCTGTAAGTTCAGGGTTATCCCTGTGCTCTTTACAAAGCGGACTCATCTCTTTAGGATAATCAGTAATAAAAGTAGGCTGTATAAAATTGCCTTCGCACTTTTCGCCAAATATTTCATCAATTAGCTTGCCTTTACCCATAGTATCATCTACTTCGATACCCATGCCTTTGGCAGCTTCAAAAATTTCTTCTTCTGTTTTACCCGTAATATCAAAACCTGTAAATTGCTTAATAGCATCGGTCATGGTAACCCGTGCGTACGGTGCTTTAAAATCTACAGTATGCTCGCCAAAGGTAGCTTGTGTAGTGCCATTAACGGCTGTTGCGCAATGCTCAAGCAAGTTTTCGGTAAACTCCATCATCCAATTGTAATCCTTATAGGCTACATATATTTCCATAGCCGTAAACTCAGGATTATGAGTTCTGTCCATACCCTCATTGCGGAAGTTTTTCGAAAACTCGTAAACCCCATCAAAACCACCTACTATAAGCCTTTTTAAGTATAGCTCGTTGGCAATACGCATGTACAAAGGTATATCTAGTGAGTTATGGTGCGTTACAAAAGGTCGTGCAGCAGCACCACCCGCTATAGGCTGTAGTATGGGTGTTTCCACCTCAAAATAGCCTTTATCATTAAAAAAGTTACGCATTGCTGCAAATAACTTGGTGCGTTTTACAAAAACGTCTTTAACCTCTGGGTTTACAACAAGGTCTACATAACGCATGCGGTAGCGCAATTCGGCATCAGTAAAACCATCGTATACATTACCATCAGCATCTTTTTTAGGCAATGGTAGTGGGCGTAATGTTTTGCTTAGTACCGTAAAATCGGTTACGCGTACCGATTTTTCGCCTACCTGTGTAGTAAAAAGTTTACCTGCTACACCTATAAAGTCACCAAGGTCAAGCAATTTTTTAAAAACCTCGTTATATTTAGTTTTGTCTTCGCCAGTACATATCTCATCACGATTTATGTATAACTGAATGCGTCCTTCACTATCTTGCAATTCAGCAAAAGAAGCTTTACCCTGTATTCTAACCGACATCAGGCGTCCTGCAACAATAACCTTCTTACCTTCAACATAATCATTCTTTACCTGTTTACTTGTATGGTTTACAGGAAAAAGGTTAGCGGGATACGGATTTATGCCGAGTTTTCTCAGCGCATCCAGTTTTTCTCTACGAATGATTTCTTGTTCTGAAAGCTGCATAATTAATAATGATTTTTAAGCTCGCAAAGATAGTGAATATTAACCAATAAGCAATTAGTATTAGGGGTTGTTAAGTATGGTTGTACAATATACTGCTACCTAAAAGTTTTGTAATTTAGCCATTTAATGTTAAGTAGTAATATTATGAATAAAAGTATAGAGCTTTTTGATTTGGGTGAAGTGGATTATAAGGAAACGTGGGATACTCAGGAGAGGCTTTTTAAAGAGATTCTTGATCTTAAAATAAAAAATAGGAGAGAAAATACAAACCTCGAAACACCTAACTATTTTCTATACGTAGCGCATCCACACGTTTATACCTTGGGTAAAAGTGGTGATTTGAGTAATTTACTTCTTAATGAGAAGCAACTTGCTGATAAAGGGGCTACGTTTTATAAAATAAATAGAGGGGGAGATATTACATATCATGGTCCTGGGCAAATAGTAGGATACCCAATTTTAGATTTAGAGAATTTTTTTACTGATATACATAAATACTTACGACTGTTGGAAGAGGCTATTATACGTACCATGGCTGAGTATGGGCTTACCGCTACCCGTAGTGACGGCGAAACAGGCGTTTGGTTGGATGTGGGTACACCTTTTGCACGTAAAATATGTGCTATGGGCGTTAGGGCTTCAAGATGGGTTACCATGCATGGCTTTGCGTTTAACGTAAATGCTAATTTAGGCTATTTTGATAATATTATACCTTGCGGTATAAAAGACAAAGGAGTAACATCGTTAAATGTAGAACTTGGTGTTGAAACCGTAGATGAAACGGAAGTGAAAGAAAAAATCGCAAAACATTTTGCTACACTTTTTGAGGCTACTGTTCTAAAGGGCGAAGCCTTACCTGTAGTGTAGATAATTAAATATTCTGGATGTATTCAAAATCCAATGTTAGTTGTTCAGGTAATAACCTAAACGATTTACGGTGGTACTTAGTAACCCCGTATTTACGTATAGCATCTCGATGTTCCCTAGTGGGGTAGCCTTTATTTTTTTTCCAATTATACATAGGGAATTCCTCATGTATTTTTTCCATATAAGCATCCCTGTACGTTTTTGCCAGTACGGATGCTGCAGCAATACTCATGTATTTACTATCGCCTTTTACAATACAACTGTACGGAATATCGTTAATAGGTTTGAAACGATTACCATCTACAATAATATAGGAAGGTTTAGGAGT
The DNA here is from genome assembly GCF_019613795.1 of Flavobacterium litorale. Classification (NCBI taxonomy): domain Bacteria; kingdom Pseudomonadati; phylum Bacteroidota; class Flavobacteriia; order Flavobacteriales; family Flavobacteriaceae; genus Flavobacterium; species Flavobacterium litorale. The sequence goes on along the minus strand of NZ_CP080429.1, from coordinate 180,923 downwards.
TAATTTAATAACACACTCCTGCATTGCCTTTATAGATGCATTTAGTATGTTAATTTCGTCTATTATTTTCGGCTCGATATTTGTTACATAATAAGATACTGCTTGCTGCTCTATAATTGGTCGTAACAAGTTACGTATGCCTTTATTTAGAAGTTTAGAGTCGTTAAGTAGTGTTATATCAAAATCTCTCTCTAGTATAACCGCCGCCGCTGTAACAGGACCAGCAAGGCAACCTCTACCTGCTTCGTCAGTGCCCGTTTCATAGTAAATTCCTGAATGATTTGACAATAATTTCAAAACCAATTGATTTATAATTGTCATGCAAATGTATATATCGTGTGGTAAAATAAAAAATTAACACATGTAGAATGATTTTAATTTATATTTTTGCTAATGTTTTTTTAGAAAAAAATCATTAAATGAAATTTTAAGAATAAAAATGCTATTAACTATATAATTAATTAAGAAATGAAAAAAAATACTGTAAAGCTTTTTGTTTTGGCTTTGACGCTGGGAAGCAGTATGATTGCTTTTGGTCAAACAGCCGAAGAAAAAGCAGCAATTGTAAAAAACTATGATCTGCAAAAAAATGAAGAGTTATATCAAAGAATAAAGGCCAAGGAAGATGCTAGCTACAAACGAGCATTGGAACTTGCCGAACTGAAAGGGTGGGCTTTAAAAAAGGAAACCAAAGATGGGTATACTTCTATACTTGTAGGCGTTGATGATAATGACCAGCCTATATATATAATGCCATACAATGCTGGCGCCGCAACTACTGCACGTGTTAACACTATAAATTCAGGTGGGCTTTTTGGTCTTAACCTTAACGGTCAAGGTATGGTTTTAGGCATATGGGAGCCAGGTCGTGTAAGAACATCACACATTGATTTGGCTGGAGCTGTTACTGTAATGGATGGTGCTACCTTTAATGGAGATAATACTGACAATGGGCATGCTACACACGTATCAGGGACAATGATTGGTAGGGGTAACAACCCAAGTGCCAGAGGGCTTGCGTACCAAGCAACTCTATTAGCGCACGATTCGTTTAGTGACCTTTCAGAGGCTTTAGCAAGAGCAAATAATGGTTTGTTGGTATCTAATCACTCGTATGGTGTAGATTTTGACATTCAACCCGAGTGGAAAAAAGGAGCTTATGATGTTGCTGCTGCTGCTTGGGACGAAATGTTGTTCCAAGTACCTTACTATCTTCCTGTATTTGCTGCAGGTAATGATAGAACTGGTGAAGAGAATAATATAATAGTAGGAGATGGTAATGCAAAAAACCTTGTAACGGTTGCTGCAACTTTGGAAGTGCCAATATATACAGGTCCAAGTTCAGTGCAAATGTCATCGTTTAGTAGTTATGGTCCTACAGACGATTTTAGAATTAAGCCAGATATAGGTACTAAAGGCGTAGGTGTCTTTTCGTGCTATTCGCAAGATAATAGTGATTATGCCACTTTACAAGGTACATCTATGGCTGCTCCAGGTGTAGCAGCGTCACTTATTTTAATGCAACAACATTACAATGAGCTTAATGGTGGATTTATGCTTGCTGCAACTTTAAAAGGGTTGATGATACATACTGCTGATGAAGCTGGTATAGCTCCAGGTCCAGATCATCGTTTTGGTTGGGGTTTAATAAACGCAGCTGCTGCAACCCAGCTTATCACTGCTGATAATGCAGCTACTACAGCCTTAATAGACGAGAGAGTTATGAACCAGAGTGCTGTATACACTAGAGATATTACCGCAGGTCCTACAGGTTCTTTAAAGGCAACTATTTCTTGGAGAGAACCTGAGGGTAACATAAACAATGGTATAGAAGATCCTACTGCACCAGTTTTAGTGAACGACTTAGATATCCGAATTACTAGAGATGGAGAAACTTTTTTCCCATGGAAGCTTAATAATGCTTTAAATGCGGTTAAAGAGGATAATACTGTTGATAATGTTGAGGTTGTTGAAATTCTTAACCCTGTGCATGGAGGTATGTATACGGTAACAGTTACGCACAAAGGAAATCTTAGAAACTTTACTCCTCAAAACTACTCACTAATTATAAGTGGAGCTAATGATTTAAACAGTGTTTCTAACAAAGAAGTTTCTAAGTTTGGAATTTACCCTAACCCTGCACAAGATATTCTTAACATAACCCTTGATAATTCACTTTCGGGTTCAAATACTCATGCTATCTTGTACGATATACAAGGTAGAATGGTTAGAGATTTCGGTGCTGCTAAAACAAATCTAGATGTTTCAGGAGTTGGATCAGGAGTTTACCTATTAACTGTTAATGTTAATAACGGCGCTTACACTGAGTCTAAAAAGGTAATAATAAAGTAATAGATTAGAAATATACCTTTCTTCAAAATAAATTTTTCTATACGCAACCTTTCTTAATAATTTGTATCTATTTAAAACAAAGGCTTTAGATTTCATAATAGTTTAGGTCTCTGATTTAACATTATTATTCCGAAGTAATATTTGTTTTATTAATAAATTATTAAGAAGTTTGCGTTTAACTAACTCAAATTAATAAAGTATGAGATCGAAGTTTACTTGGATTATGACGCTATTATTAGCGTTTTCATTTGGTTTCTCTTTTGCACAGGAGAAAACCGTAACAGGTACAGTGTCCGACGAAGTTGGACCGTTGCCAGGAGCAAGTGTTCTTGTTAAAGGTACACAGCGTAGTGTGCAGACAGATATTGATGGTAAATATTCCATTAATGTTAACAAAGGTGAGGTTTTGGAATTCTCTTTTGTGAGTTTTCAAACGCAAACAGTAACTGTTGGGGACTCTAATACTATAGATATCATTCTTGGTACTAAAGTCTTAGACAACGTTATTATTGACCAGTACAGAAGCATTTCAAAACGTGAAACGGCTGCGGCAATAACCACACTTTCTGTTGAAGAGGTTGAGGATAGAGCTAACCCTTCAGTTATTCAAAATCTTCAAGGTCAAGTAGCAGGTCTAAATATCGCTACAGGATCAGGTCAGCCAGGTGCCGATAGTACAATAATCCTAAGAGGGGTTGGTTCTATTAACGGTAACGTTGAGCCATTATTTATTGTTGATGGTATTCCTGTTGATGAAGATGGATTCAGAAGTATTAGCCAAAATGATATTGCTTCCTACAGTATCCTAAAGGATGCTGCTGCAACGTCAATTTATGGTAACAGAGGTGCTGCTGGTGTAATTGTAATAACAACAAAAAGAGGTAAGTATAATCAAAAACTTCAGTTTAGATATACTACTCAATTTGGTTATAGTGAGTTGCAGAACCTTAATATGGAGTTAATGAACTCTAGAGAGTTGCTACAATTCCAAAAAGATAACGGCGGAGGTTTTGGTGCTACTTTAAGTGATGCTGAGCTTGCAGCTAGAGCTGCTCAAACAAATACTTACTGGACGGATATATTTTTTAGAAGAGGTGTTACTAAATCTCACGATTTAGCAATTACTTCTGGTTCAGAAAATACCAATAACTTTACCTCGTTTAGCTACTTTGAGCAAGATGGTACTTTTATAAATACTAACTTCAAGCGTTTTACTGTTAGAAATAACTTTAATGGTAGATCAAGCGATGGTAAGTTCAATTATGGTTTAAATCTTAATATTAACTTCTCCAGATCTAACGGTATCGATGGTGCTGGTAGTAATGCCATATTCTTTGCACCGTTTGGAGCAGCACTTAGAGGTCTTCCTTATCTTTCTCCTTACGATCCAGATGGTAGTATCACAACTACTGGTGGTTTAACACCTGGAGATGGAGATGCAATTACTCCAGATACAGTTCCATACGTACTGCTTAACTCTGCAAATATGAATACAGACAGAGAAGATGAGTTGAAGATATTAGCAGGTTTTAATGCTAGTTACAACTTTATGGACAATGTTACTGCATCGATACAATTGGGTGCTGATTACTCACATTTTCAAACATTAGAGATACTTCATCCATTAAGCCTTTTAGGTCCTTTTCAAGTAGATCCAAATGCAGACTTTGGTGGTATTCAAAATGAAGGTTCTACAAGAGATTTCAGATTTAACTCTATCACAAGTCTTAACTATAATAATACATTTGCTGAAAAACATACAATTGACGCCTCTGTATTTGTAGAGTACAATAAAATGCACCTTGATGGTTTGAGCTACGTGCAAACAGGTATTGATCCAAGGCTTGTAGGTATTGGTGATGGTTTTGTTGATTCAGGAATATTCGAAGATTTAGATAATAACCCTAATACACCAGATACACAGCCATATATACCAGGTGTAGGTTCCAATAAGCTTTCAGAAGGATTGTTCTCTTATTTTGCTAATGCGGATTACGACTATGATGGAAGATTTGGTGTTTCTGCAACAGTTAGGCGTGATGCTTCATTCAGATTCGTAGATGATAATCAATGGGGTACATTCTGGTCAGTAGGTGGTCGTTGGAATTTAGATAGCGAGTCTTTTATGAGTGGTTCTGCTTTCAACATGCTTAAACTTAGAGGTTCTTATGGTACCTCTGGTAACCAGCGTATTAATAATGCTCAGTATTCAGTACTTAATGGCTACCGTAATCTATATAATGCTGGTAGCGGTTACAATGGAACTAATGCTACATTCCCTTCGCAAATTGCTAATGGAGACTTACGTTGGGAAACTACAGAGCAAACTAACTTAGGTGTTGACTTTGGTGTTTGGCAAAATAAATTAACAGGTAGTTTTGATGTTTATAGAAAACTTACTACAGACCTTTTCCAGAGTACGCCAATATCTCCTATAAATGCGAGTTCATCTTTACCTACTAATATCGGTGCAATGGAGAATGAAGGTTTTGAGTTAAGTTTGAGATATGTTATATATGATAAAGCTGACTGGAGAATTGAAGTAAATGGTAATACATCATACAACAGAAATAATATTAGAGATTTGCCAGAAGCTTTTGAAGGCATTGTTACTGGAGGCGGTTCTACAGCAACAATCGAAGGTTCTCCAATAGGAGTATTCTATTTGGTGGAGTACGCAGGTGTTAACCCATCTAATGGTAATGCATTATTCCGTACAATCGACGGAGGTCTTACTGAAGAGCTTACTGATGCTGATAGAGTAGATACTGGTAAATCAATTTATCCAGTATGGCAAGGTGGTTTTGGTACAGCCGTAAGCTACAAAGGTTTTGAATTTAATACGCAATGGAGCTACTTTGCAGACCTTTACAGAAATAACCTTGATTATGCAGGGCTTGAGGATACTAGTGCGCTTGATTTAAACTCTAATAGAGTTACTAGTACTGCTACAGTATGGCAAAACCCTGGAGATATTACAAGTGTACCACGTATTGGTAGCCCATATGGTAGTGTAGATTACATTAACACTTCAGATAGATACTTAGAGGATGCATCTTTCCTTAGATTAAGAAACATCCAGTTTGGATACTCTTTTAGTAAAGATTTGTTAGAAGATCTTCCTATTACAGGTTTACGATTCTTTGTACAAGGAGAGAACCTTGTAACTTTCAGTTCTTGGAGAGGTTGGGATGCTGAAGGAGGCTTTAGAACTACAGATAGAGGTAACTACCCAACACCTAAGATATATACATTTGGTGCTGTTATTAATTTCTAAAAAATTGACTATGAAAAAAATATTTAAATTTAGCTTATTTGCTTTATTCTTAGGATTCGCATCCTGTGACGATGCTATAGACATTGTTCAGGCTAACGAATTAGATGAAGAAGGAGCATATCAATCCGTAGAGGATTTACAAACGGGATTAAATGGAGTTTATGCGTCTTACGTTCCTGATGCAGGAAGTAATGGTACAGGTGATTTAATATTGTTTAATGAACTTTTTACAGATGGTATAAAAAGAGGTATGGATAGTAGCGGACAAGGTAATCAAGAGTATTCTTTTACCTTACAACCTGGTACACAATTTGCGAACACTCTGTGGTCTAACAGATACGCACTTATCAATTATGCAAACAGACTCTTAAGAGCTTGGGACAGAATATTCCCAACGCTTGAAAGTGAAGCAGACATTGAAAGAGCAAACCAAATTAAAGCACAAACACTAGCTTTAAGAGGTATGGCACATTTTGAATTACTGCAATACTTTACACCTGAATATCAAAATCCAAATTCTCCTTCAGTGATAATTATGGACTTTGTTCCTGAAATTACAGATACCTTCCCAAGAAATACAGCTGGTGAAGTTTTCGAATTCATTAACAATGATCTTGAAGAAGCTGCTAATCTTATTGGAGATTTCTATTTGAGAGAAACAGTTACAAATTATGAGGCGTATTATATTAATGAGAGAGTTATCAAAGCATTCCAAGCTCGTGTGGCTTTATGCCAAGGTAACTATGCACTTGCAGGTACTTACGTAGATGCGGTAGGTGCAGATGACTATTATACATTGTCTACACCTCCTAATGAAGTGGTCAATCCTACAGATCCAGGAACGTATCAACGTATGTATACTGAAGATCTTACTACTAATGAAAATATATGGACACTTGCAAGGAAAGACGGTGATAATGGCGTTGTAGCTTTATTTTACGCCAATGGTGCTGGTATAGACGGAAGCCCTTTCTTCGAGTTATCTTATGATTTATTTGAGTTTTATGATCTTGATGGCGATGGGAATACCGACTTGACGGATGTTCGACTTCGAGTTCTCTTAGAAGGAACTTCCGAAGTAGATAATGGTATACTTTTGATTGGAAAATATCAAGGTGGTGCTTTTGGACAAAATATTAATGATATTAAAATTGTTAGATGGGCTGAAATGTTACTTATCCGAGCCGAAGTACAAGCTCGTGCAGGTCAGCTTACAGATGCGGCAAATACATTACGAGATCTCCGTCAAAGTAGAATTGTGATAACTAGCCCTCCAGTAAACCCTACTATAATATCTTTTGATACTACTAATGAGGCATTGAGATACATATTGGACGAGAGAAGAAGAGAACTTGCCTTTGAAGGACATAGATACATAGACCTTAAGCGACTTGGTGCTGAATTAGGAATAGGTATAGATCGTGATACACGTGATTGTGCTTCTTTCTCTGCACCATGTGGTTTACCAGCAGGGGATTTTAGATTTACATTACCAATCCCTAGAAATGAAATTAATGCTAACCCTGGTATAGAACAAAACCCTGGTTACTAAAAAAATAGATAAAAATGAAAACATTATTTAAACTATTAGCTATAGCACTAATCTTTACTTCGTGTGAAGATGTAGAGCCGGTCATCTATAATGGTGACCCTACGCAAAATGATACTTTCCTTTCTTTTTCTAGATCTGTATACTTACTACCTGTAGTTCAGAACAATGTTGGAGAAACGACCGTAACACTTAACTCGAGTACTGTTTTTGATACAGATAGAGTATACAATATAGAGGTTGAATTACCAGACAACTCGTCTGCTGCCAACCCTGACACATTTTCTCTTCCATCAACAGTTACAATACCCGCTGGGTCTTATCAAGGTACTTTTGTTATAAATGGTACTGATAATGGTCTTGTTGATGAAACAGTTAAAACCTTTACAATTAGCGTTACTAATGTAGATGAAACATCAGAATTTTCAGATAGTCTTACTGCCACAGTAAACGTTTACGAAGTGTGTCCGTTACAAGATGATTTCTTAGGAGCTTATAACATAGAAGTTAATGAAAATTATTTCAACAATCTTCCAGGTTTTGAGGCAGGTGAAGTTATTCTTGAGGAAGGAAACACTCCTTTTGAGAGAGTATTTACAGCAGTTGTTTATCCTGGAAATGCTGGTCCTAGAGAAGTAACAATTGCCTTTGCATGTAACTTTTTAAATCTTGGAGAAAATGTTGATTCTAACTTAGCCTGTCAAGATGATCCAGAAGGTACTACTATAACATTTGCTCCAGTTGATCTTGAGGACAGATCTTCTTATAATACCACTGACGATTCTTATTTCGAGATGACTGTTCTTGAAAATGCTCTATCGAATTGTGGTGGTGGACCAAGAAACACCATTATTAGATTTACTAAAGTAGAGTAGTATAAATTTAAAGTAAACAATTATTTTTATGAAAAAAATATTTTATAGTTTTATAGTAGTTGCTGCTCTTTCTTTAGTTGGATGTAGTGGCGATAATGACCCAAATGACGGTAAATTTTTTAGCGATTCCGATAGAGGTTGGGTTACATTTGATTTAGGAACTGAAGATGCACCGTTACCCAATTTTGCTTACGGTATTGCAGGTTGTGAGTTAAGCAATCAAATAGTTATTCCTTTGACTATTGATGCCCCTACAAACAAAAATGGATTAACCATAGATTATACAATTACTGATTTTGAAGGAACTTCAGAAGGTGTTATAAGCCATCTAGGTTATGCAGTATTTCCTGCAGGAAGCCTTAATGGTACAATAACAATTGATTTTCCTGAAACAGTTACTTCTTCTATTGGATTCACAATAACGCTAACAGATCCTAGCAGAGACAATATTTCTTTGGGTCATCCTGACGACAGTACAGATCCTCTAACGTTTGTTGTTAGAATTAACACAGGTAATAGAGACTCATTGTTAGGTATAGCAGAAGATAACATTGTAGCAGGAGATAATGAAGACGAATTTTCTTATACAATTTCTCAAGGTCCTGCAGCGAATGAGATACTAATCTCTGATTTAAGCCAAACTTTTACTCCAGGTACAACTTCTCAAACACGTGTTTTCATCGAACCAGATGGTACACTTAGTGGTCCTGATTTCTTAGAAAACTACCTTTATGTCAATGAGAATGTTGGAGACACTTATGTAGGTGATATTTCTGGAACCTATGATGCCTGCGAAGGAACTATCAATCTTTCTTATACATTAAGATTTGGTACAACTGGTGCGGCTCCGCAGAACATAGTACTTACAAGAACATACCCTGAATAAGAAATAAATTAAATTCTTATATCAAAAGCCCGCTTATTTAAGCGGGCTTTTTTATGTCTGTTGCATTATAAAAAAATTATCTTTGCTACGTATTATAAGGCTATTCATGTATAAAAAATTTATTTTAATTTGTTGTTTCCTTTTATTACCAGTAATGGTTTTTAGTCAGATACAGAAAAGGAACTCTCAAAAAACCAATACTACTGATAGTAGTACTCGTAACGATAGAACAAAACCTTCTGTCGTATCAGATAGTGTTGCTACTATTGATATGTATAAAATTATCAGTATTGAGAGAGATACTACTTATGTAGACACCTCTTTAACCATAAAAGATGAATATGCTAAAAACTATCTTCGTAAAGATATTTTTGGCTTACTACCATTTAACAATATCGGGCAAACCTATAACACGCTTGATTACGGTATAACAGAATATGATCCTTTTCCAGAGTTTGGTTTTAAAGCAAAGCAATTTGCCTATATGGAAGTAGAGGATATTAAGTATTATAATGTAGCTACACCTTTTACAGATTTATTTTATCGTTCTGTTCTAGAACAAGGGCAAATTTTGGATGCCTCTATAACAGCTAATGTGTCTAAAAATTTAAACCTTGCTATTGCCTATAAAGGATTGCGTTCCATAGGAAAGTACATCAACTCCATATCAAGTAACGGTAATTTCCGTTTCATAACAAGCTACAATACTACAGACAGGCGGTACAAGTTAAAGCTGCATATTACAGCCCAAGATTTTTCTAATGAAGAAAATGGTGGTATTGTTAATAAAGAAAACTTTGAGAGCGGCGAAGACCCATATACCGAGCGTGCACGATTGGAGGTTTACTTTAACGATGCTACGTCCTTACTTAAAGGGAATCGTTACTTTATAGATCATACTTTCAGGCTCAGTAAAGACAATCCTAATAGTATCGTACTTCATCATAGGTTTAATTACGAGAATAAGTTTTTTGAATATACCCAATTAACACCTTCCAACCGTTTGGGGGATGTATTTACCGAGTCGGTACACGATAAAGTAAGACACAATAAAATGTATAATATGCTCGGAGCGGCTTATTCTAATGAAACTATTGGTGATTTTGAATTTTATATAGAAGATTATAATTACAACTACTACTACAATAGCCTAGTACTAGATGAAAATGGGGAGATTGAAATACCCAATTCAATTAACGACAGGATTAACACCTACGGCGCACGCTACAGTTACCAGAAAAACAATTGGAAAGGTAGCTTGCTAGTTTCAAATGCTATAACAGATCAATCGTTAGCCAATATTGATGCATCGGTGCGCTATAAGTTTAATGACAAAAATAAAGTAGCATTACGCTATCAAAACATGAATAAATTGCCTGATTTGAATTTCAGGTTGTTCCAGAGTGATTACAAATCGTATAATTGGTCTAATGATTTTAAAAACGAAAAGATAAATAACTTTGAAGTTGCAGCAGACACAAAATGGATTACTGCATCGGCACAATACACAGTACTTAACGACCATTTGTATTTTTATAATGAGGCCTTAAATACAAACCCCGAAGAAATTGAAGTATTACAAGTAAAACCTTCACAATACCAAAATACCATAAACTACTTATCGTTTAAAGTAAATAAAGAATTTAAGTTTTGGAAATTGGGACTAGATAATACAGTATTATACCAACAGGTAGATCAATCTGAAAATATACTTAACGTACCCGATTTCGTTACCCGAAACACACTTTATTACTCGGATTATTTTTTTAAGAAAGCATTATACATACAAACAGGGTTTACGTTTCAGTACTTTACATCCTACTACGCCAACGATTACAATCCGCTATTGGGAGAATTCTTCATTCAGGAAAAAACCAAAATTGGCGATTTCCCACTAATGGATTTTTTTATTAATGCCAAGATAAAACAGTTCAGAATGTTTTTAAAAGCCGAACACTTCAACTCAGGGTTTACAGGATACGATTTTTATTCGGCACCCAACCAGCCCTACCGCGATTTTACAATTAGGTTTGGTGTAATATGGGATTTCTTTACCTAACCGTTAACAGTATCAATTAACTATTTTCTTTCCTACAGATATAATATCTTTGTCACAAATTAGTAATAGACAACAAAGCCATAATGAAATACGCAAAAAACATACTAGAAACCATTGGTAACACACCCTTGGTACAATTAAATAAAATTACCAAAGATGTAAATGCCCATATACTGGCAAAAGTAGAAACCTTTAATCCAGGAAATTCTGTTAAGGACAGAATGGCAATTAAAATGATTGAGGATGCAGAGGCGGATGGCAGATTAAAACCAGGAGGCACTATAATAGAAGGAACATCGGGTAATACAGGTATGGGGCTTGCACTTGGTGCTATTGTTAAAGGATACAAACTTATTTGCGTAATATCGGATAAGCAATCTAAAGAAAAAATGGATATACTGCGTGCAGTAGGCGCAGAGGTTGTAGTATGCCCTACAGATGTAGAGCCTACGGATCCGCGTTCGTACTATTCAGTATCAAAACGTTTAGCTACCGAAACCCCAAATGCATGGTACGTAAACCAATACGATAATCCGTCGAATGCTACAGCGCACTACGAGCAAACAGGGCCCGAAATATGGGAACAAACAGAAGGTAAGGTAACACACTTTATAGTAGGTGTAGGTACGGGCGGAACCATATCGGGAGTAGGAAAATACCTAAAAGAGAAAAATCCTAATATTAAAATATGGGGGATTGATACGTATGGCTCAGTCTTTAAAAAATACCACGAAACAGGTATTTTTGATGAGAACGAAATTTATTCGTACATAACCGAGGGTATTGGTGAAGATATACTACCCAAAAATGTCGATTTCTCGGTAATAGATGGTTTCACAAAAGTAACCGATAAAGATGCTGCCGTATATACCCGTAGGTTAGCGGTAGAAGAAGGTATATTTGTAGGGAACTCTGCTGGAGCAGCCGTAAAAGGTTTACTGCAGTTGAAAGACCACTTTAAACCCGACGATGTAGTAGTAGTACTATTCCACGATAGTGGTAGCCGTTATGTAGGTAAAATGTTTAATGACGATTGGATGCGTGAGTGTGGTTTTCTTGATGAGGAAATTACTACAGCAGCAGATTTAGTTAAAAAATACGAGCACAAACCATTAGTAGTAGCTCGTACCGAAGAGTTAGCGTCGCATGCTATAGACCGTATGCGTAAACATAAAGTAACTCAAATTCCTGTAATGGATGCTGATGGAGTTGCAGGCTCTATAAACGAAACAAAACTATTTGATAGTTACGTAGCCGATAAAGCAATTGCAGATAAACCTATAAAAGATATAATGGGTAAACCTTACCCAATAGTAGAAGCCACTACAAGCCTAGACGAGGTAGCAAAACTAATTAACAACGATAACCAAGCGGTATTAGTAGCTTTGCCTAACAACAAACATCACATTATTACAAAGCACGATATTGTTAGTGCTATACAATAAATAATAAAGTTATATATTTAAAGAGCCTTAGGGCTCTTTTCTTGGTTTTAGATATGAATTTCACCGCTATAGATTTTGAAACTGCTACAGGGCGTCCAGAGAGTGCCTGTGCTGTTGGTATAGTAACAGTAGAGAATGGTGTTATTACTGAGGAGTACTATACCCTTATACAACCACCCGATAACGAGTATTGGTATAAAAATGTAATGGTACATGGTATAAAACCTATTGAGACACTAGATAAACCCATGTTCGACGATTTATATCCAGAAATACACAAGCGGTTGTACGGACGAAAAATTGTAGCCCACAATGAAACTTTTGACAGAAACGTACTCAAGAAAACAATGAAATGGTATGGCTTGTATTACGATGAACTCGAAATTGCCGATAAATGGGAATGCACCTGCCGAATATACCGTGCCAAAGGCTATAAACCAGCCAATTTAAAAGCGTGTAGCGACCGCCATGGTATAGCCCTAAACCACCACGAAGCACTATCGGATGCCCGCGCCTGTGCCAAGCTATATATGCTCCACTACAGGCAGCTTGCATTGTTTTAACCACTTTTGTAAAGTGTAATGTTCTTGGTTTGCCGAAAATTAGTAATTTAGCAGGAATCCAACACTAAAAATGAAAGAAGACTTCCTACATCACATCTGGCAGTTTAAAAAATTCAACACCCAAAATTTAGTCACTGTACAGGGCGAACCCTTAACAATTATAAATGCAGGGCAGTATTTACAACAATCGGGACCAGATTTTTTTAATGCACAATTGCGTATTGGCAACCAAGCGTGGGCGGGCAATGTAGAGATACATGTAAAATCGTCAGACTGGTATTTGCACAATCACGAAAGCGATACGGCGTATGATAATGTTATACTCCACATAGTTTGGGAACATGATACCGAAGTAATACGCAAAGATGGTGCTGAAATACCAGTACTAGCCTTAAAAAATTACGTTGCTACAGAAGTGCTACAAAACTACCAAGCATTAACAGCAAAAAAGACTTGGATTTATTGCGAAAAACAAATTACCGATTTAAATACTTTCGTACTCGATAACTGGAAAGAACGTTTGTTTTTTGAGCGTTTAGCCCGAAAAGCCATACCCATAGCAAGCATGGCTACGAGTACGGGTAACGACTGGGAAGCGGTGTTGTTTTGTTTTTTAGCCAAAAATTTTGGGCTTAATACCAACGGCGATTCGTTTCATGCTATGGCAAAATCCCTACCCTTTAACATAGTACGGAAAGAGAGTTTTGAGGTAGAAAACCTCGAAGCATTATTTTTTGGTAAAACAGGGCTACTCAATAACAATAACGAAGACATTTACCCCAAGGACCTTGCAGCACGGTATGCTTATATAACCAATAAACATAGGCTGCAACCTACACACGTTAATACGCCTGAATTTTTTAGGCATCGTCCTGATAATTTCCCAACCATACGGCTATCGCAATTAGCACAACTGTACCACCAGCATCAAAATGTATTCTCTAAAATTATAAATTGTAAATCAGTCGAGGCTATTTATAACCTATTTGCTGTTGCTGTTTCCCCCTATTGGGAAACCCATTACACTTTTGATAAAGAAAGCCCCAAAAAACGCAAAGCACTAACAACATCGTTTATCAATTTAATCATCATTAATACCATTATACCTTTTAAATTTGCCTATGCCAAAAGTTTAGGTAAGGAGATTAGTGAAGAGCTGTTAACACTCCTAAAAGCATTATCACCAGAAAAAAATACAATTATCGATAAGTTTAAGCAGCTAAAAGTACCTGTTGCTTCGGCTTATGATAGCCAAGCGCTATTACAGCTTAAAAACGAATACTGCAACCACAAGCGCTGTATGCAGTGCGGTATAGGGCTGGAAATCCTTAAAAAATAGTAGTAATATATCCCGAAAAGTATAAGAATGCGTAACTTTGAGTACTCAAAAAAATACAGATGTTTTCGGTAACTAAAATACGTCACTTTTTCGAACGAAACGGCTTTCACGTTTCTGCCCGCTTAGCCGATAGGTTGGGTATGCGCGCAAGTAACGTACGCCTGTTTTTCATCTATATTTCTTTTGTAACAGTAGGGCTTTGGTTCGGGGTATATCTCACGTTGGCATTTTGGCTACGTTTAAAAGATATGATTTATACCAAACGAACGTCGGTTTTCGACTTATAAACCCCACCCGATGCAGCCATTCCGTTTTTTCTTTCATTATTCCAAAGAGCAGCGTAAAGGCATCATCATATTACTACTACTCATTGTTATTATTCAATCCTTATATTTTGTGGTTAATGCCTACAATTGGCAGAGTAATGCAGCGCAATCTGCTGAAGCTAAGGCTTGGCTGGCTGTACAAACCCGTATTGACTCTTTAAAAGAGCGTAAGGCAAAATACAAACCCAGAATATACCGTTTTAACCCCAACTACCTTACCGATTACAGGGGGTATGTATTGGGTATGAGCACTGCCGAGATAGATAGGATGCATGCGTTTAGAAAAACGAACAAGTATATAAATACGATTGAAGAATTTCAGGAAGTCACCCAAGTATCCGATAGCCTTTTAAAAACCATAGCACCCTACTTAAAGTTTCCCGATTGGCTTAAACACAGAAAGGATAATAAGGAAATTGAAATTTACCCTTTTAACCCCAACTACATCTCCGATTTTAAAGCAAAGCTGATAGGTTTATCTAAAAAAGAATTATCTCGTATCAGAAAATTTAGAGCTCGCGGTAAGTGGGTAAACAGTGCCAAAGAATTTCAGGAGGTAACCCAAGTATCTGATAGTCTTTTAAAAACTATTGAACCCTATTTAAAATTTCCCGATTGGGTTGTGGAAAAAAATGCCCGTACCAAAGCAAACAAAAGTAAAACCCCGCAAGGCGTAATAGATATTAACAAGGCTAGTGCAAAACAGTTAAAAACAGTACATGGTATTGGTGCTGCATTTTCCAAACGTATACTCCAACGCCGTAAACAATTGGGCGCCTATGTTAGCATGGAACAAATGGACGATTTTGAAAAACTATCCAATCGTGCAAAAACAGAACTCAAACAACGTTTTGTTGTTGTTGGAGAACCTAAAATTCGTACTATAAATATCAATAAAGCATCATTACACACGCTAGCTAATTTTCCTTATTTTAATGATGCCATTGCCCAAGCAATAATTACCAAAAGAACAAAGCAGGGACATATAAGTAATATTGCAGAATTAACAGAAATTAATGGATTTCCTCTCCAAAAAGAAAAAATAATTGCCTTATATTTGGAATTCTAAAAAAACAAGTACAAAAATGAATTTCGATTATAGTGAAACACAGGCAATGATTGCCCAATCAATCAGAGATTTTGCAGAACAACATATACGTCCGAATATTATGGAATGGGACGAAAGTCAGCATTTTCCAGTAGATTTATTTAAGAAACTTGGCGAAATGGGCTTTATGGGTGTTCTTGTGCCTGAGGAGTACGGAGGTTCGGGCTTAGGTTACCACGAGTATATTACGATTATAGAGGAGATTTCTAAAGTAGATCCCTCAATCGGATTATCTGTGGCAGCACACAACTCGCTTTGTACCAATCACATTTTAAGCTTTGGTAACGAGGAACAGAAAAAGAAATGGATACCAAAACTGGCAACAGCCGAGCATATTGGTGCTTGGGGGCTTACGGAGCACAATACAGGTTCTGATGCAGGAGGTATGAATACTACTGCTGTTAAAGATGGTGACCATTGGGTAGTAAATGGTGCTAAAAACTTTATTACACACGCAAAATCGGGAGATATTGCCGTAGTAATTGCACGTACTGGAGAAAAAGGAGATTCGCATGGTATGACTGCTTTTGTATTCGAAAAGGGTATGGATGGTTTTACCAGCGGTAAAAAAGAAGATAAATTAGGTATGCGCGCCAGCGAAACTGCCGAACTTATATTTGATAACTGCCGTATTCCAGACGCTAACAGACTGGGTAATGTAGGCGATGGTTTTATACAGGCTATGAAAATACTTGATGGTGGCAGAATCTCCATCGGAGCATTATCATTAGGTATAGCAAAAGGAGCTTACGAGGCAGCACTAAAATACTCTAAAGAACGACACCAATTTGGTCAGCCTATAAGCAACTTCCAAGGTATTGGCTTTAAATTAGCCGATATGGTTACAGAGATTGAGGCTTCGGAATTATTATTGCATAAAGCAGCGTTTCTTAAAAACAAAGGAGAAAAAGTTACCCTTGCAGGTGCCATGAGTAAAATGTACTCGTCAGAAGTATGTGTACGTGTTGCCAACGAGGCAGTACAAATACATGGTGGTTACGGTTATACTAAAGATTATCCTGTTGAGAAGTTTTACAGAGACTCTAAACTATGTACTATAGGTGAGGGTACTACCGAGATACAGAAATTAGTTATATCTAAACTAATAGTAAAATAATATTATTTAAAATATAAATACTTTAAAAAGAGCAACTTAACTAAGTTGCTCTTTTTTTATATAAGTTATTAACATTACAACGTTATAGTTAGTTCCTTAGTAAGAATATCGTAACAGCAGTGTTATTATTTTATATATTTCATCAACTAAAAATTATTAATTATGAAATATATATTTACCTTATTTGCCTCGGCATTAGTGTTATGCAGTTGTAGTAAAGATGTTGATGAGCTTTACGAAAACCAGCAACAAACTACAGTACCAGTAACCCCACAACAAACTGAGCAAGCATTCCGCTCGGCAGGCTCCAAAGTAATGATGCAGGCATTCTATTGGGATGTGCCTGGCTCAGGCGTGTGGTGGAATACCGTAGCAGCAAAAGTTCCCTCATGGGCAAGTGCAGGAATCGATGCCATTTGGCTACCGCCCGCTACCAAAGCTGCTGGTGGAGGATACTCTATGGGATACGACCCTTTTGATTATTACGATTTTGGTAGTTACAACCAAATGGGTAATACCGAAACACGCTTTGGTTCGCTCAGCGAAATACAATCTTTAATTAGCACAGCACATAATAACGATATAAGTGTTATTGCAGATATTGTAGTTAACCATTGTAGTGGAGGCACATCAGAATACAACCCATATACAGGAGGTAATACTTATACAGATTACCAACCCGCTTCAGGATTGTTTGCGCGCTCGTACAACGATTTTCACCCCAATGATATTCAAGCCAATGATGCTGGAGCATTTGGCGGCTTCCCCGATTTGTCCCATAGTAAAATATATGTGCAGGACTGGTTGTATAACAATAACAACTCCATTGCAAAATACTACAAAAACGTAATGGGTTTTGATGGTTGGCGCTTTGATTACGTTAAAGGCTTTGAACCATGGGTAGTAAAAAACTTTAAAAATGCTGTAGGTGGATTTACAGTAGGGGAGTATTGGGATGGTAACGCTGCTACATTAGATTGGTGGACAGGGCAGGCAGAAGCTAGTGCTTTTGATTTTGCTTGTTATTACAGAATGCGCGATGCCTTTGGCAATAACGATTTAACACAGCTTAACGGCGACATGCTTTTAAAACGTAATGCATACAGGGCTGTAACTTTTGTAGCCAACCATGATACTGATGAGATATTTAACAACAAGCTACTAGCATATGCCTACATATTAACACACGAAGGATACCCATGCATATTTTATAGAGATTACGAAGAATGGTTGGATAAAGACAAACTAAACAACCTTATATGGATACACAACAATAAAGCATCGGGAGGCACAACCTACCTATATGCTGATAATGACGAATATGTAGCACGCCGTGATGGCAGCCCAGGAATTGTAGTATACATAAACAACAGTAGCTCATGGCAAGAGCGTTGGGTAGATACCAATTGGTCCAACACCGTAATAAAAGACTATACGGGTAATTCCAACTGGGAGCCTACTACACAAAGTGGCTCTTGGGTAAAAATACAAGCACCCCCAAATGGGTACACAATATGGTCGGTAAAATAAATAAAATAAATATTTGCCATACCAATAGTACTTTGTATATTTGCACCCTTAACGAGAGGAGGTGTTATATATGTTAATTATACCAATTAAAGACGGAGAAAATATCGATAGAGCATTAAAGCGCTATAAAAGAAAGTTTGACAAAACAGGAGTTGTACGTCAGCTAAGAAGCCGTCAGCAATTTACAAAACCTTCTGTAGTACGCAGAGCACAAATCCAAAAAGCATCTTACATTCAAGGATTAAGAGACGCTGAGGAAAACTAAAAACCCATAATTTTACGGATTAATATTCTAACCGTTACCAGTAAAAGTTTAATTTTGCTAGTAACGGTTTTTTTATGATCAATTCCAAGCAAGCACATACAGATTATTTACTTAAAGAGAAAAACTACTCTCCACTAACGGTTAGAGCATATACGGATGACGTTACAGCTTTTGAAGCGTTTATGCAACAACACGATGCCGATGCTATAATTGAAACCGTTAACTACAGCCAAATAAGAAGTTGGATAGTGCACTTAGTAAACCAAGGCATCTCCAACACATCAGTAAACAGAAAAGTATCCTCACTAAAATCATTTTATAAATTTCTGTTACGCAGCAAGCAAATAAGCGTAAACCCACTACAGCAACATAAAGCACTTAAAACAGAAAAAAAAATACAAGTTCCTTTCTCTGAAAAAGAATTACAAGATGTTGTAGAGGAGATAGTATATACCGATGATTTTGAAGGCGTACGTAACAGATTAATTGTAGAGCTTTTTTACACCACAGGCATGCGCCGTGCAGAATTAATAGGACTTACAATGAGTAGTTACGATGCAGCCAATAAAACACTCCGGGTACTGGGTAAACGAAACAAAGAACGTATATTGCCACTGCTAGGCTGTACCATCGAGCTTATTACCAGCTATTTAGAAAAAAGAAAAGAAATAAAAACCATAACTGCTACTGATGTACTTATTTTAAACAACCGAGGCAATAAATTAAGCGAATCTTTTGTTTATAGGTTAATAAATTGTTACTTTAGTCTTATCTCTGGTAAAGTTAAAAAAAGTCCGCACGTGCTAAGGCACACATTTGCAACCCACTTGCTTAACAACGGAGCAGATTTAAATTCAGTAAAAGAGTTATTAGGGCACGCAAGTTTGGCTTCTACCCAAGTTTACACACACAGCAGTTTAGCTGAACTTAAAAAAGTGTACGGGTCAGCACATCCGCGTAACCGAAATAATACCTAAATGTTTAACCAAATAAATAAGTGTTGATTATGAAAGTAAATGTTCATGCGGTTAATTTTAGTATTGACCGAAAACTGGTTGGCTTTGTACAAGCGAGAATGGATAAGCTTGAAAAATATTACGACAGGGTAGTTTTTTCTGATGTTTTTTTTAAAGTAGATAACACTAGCGAAAAAACAAATAAAATAGCAGAGATAAAAATTAATGTTCCAGGAGATGAATTTATAGTAAAAAAACAATGCAAAACATTTGAGGAAGCTGTAGAGCTTGCTGCCGACTCTATGCAGCGGTTATTAGTTAAAAGAAAGCAGAAAGTGAGAGCAAGTACATAATAATAAAAATTTTATCGAAATTGTTTTGAATAAAAAATAAAATATATACATTTGCAGTCCGTTAGAAATAGCGGGCTTTTTTTATTTTAAGTTGCCGATGTAGCTCAGCTGGCTAGAGCAGCTGATTTGTAATCAGCAGGTCGTGGGTTCGAGTCCCTCCATCGGCTCAATGTTTTCTCAAAAAAAGAAGCAACTGTAAAGTAAAGGTTAAGGGGAGATACTCAAGCGGCCAACGAGGGCAGACTGTAAATCTGCTGACTATGTCTTCGCAGGTTCGAATCCTGCTCTCCCCACAATTTTAAGTAATGGCTTAAAGTTTTGAGGCCGGTGTAGCTCAGGGGTAGAGTGCTTCCTTGGTAAGGAAGAGGTCACGGGTTCAAATCCCGTCATTGGCTCAAGTTTAGAAAAATTTGAACACTAATTATATAACTAAGATTAAATTATTAAATCATGGCAAAGGAAACTTTTGATCGTTCCAAACCCCACTTGAATATTGGTACTATTGGACACGTTGACCACGGAAAAACAACTTTGACTGCTGCTATTACTAAAGTATTAGCTGATGCAGGTCTTTCTGAAGCAAGATCATTCGATCAAATTGATAACGCTCCAGAGGAGAAAGAAAGAGGTATTACTATTAATACATCTCACGTAGAGTATTCAACTGCAAACCGTCACTACGCTCACGTTGACTGTCCAGGTCACGCCGATTACGTAAAAAACATGGTTACTGGTGCTGCACAGATGGACGGAGCTATTCTTGTGGTTGCTGCTACAGATGGTCCTATGCCACAAACTCGTGAGCACATCCTTTTAGGTCGTCAGGTAGGTGTACCTAGAATTGTTGTATTCATGAACAAAGTAGATATGGTTGACGATGCAGAGCTTCTTGAGCTTGTTGAGATGGAAATCAGAGATTTACTTTCTTTCTACCAGTATGATGGAGATAACGGTCCTGTAGTTCAAGGTTCAGCCCTTGGTGCACTTAACGGTGAGCAAAAATGGGTTGATACTGTAATGGAGCTTATGGATGCTGTAGATAACTGGATTGAACTTCCTAAGCGTGATGTTGATAAGGAATTCCTTATGCCTGTAGAGGATGTGTTTACAATTACTGGTCGTGGTACTGTAGCAACAGGCCGTATCGAAACTGGTGTTGCTAACACAGGTGATGCAGTTGAGATTATTGGTATGGGTGCAGAGAAATTAACTTCTACAATTACAGGGGTTGAGATGTTCCGTAAAATACTTGATAGAGGAGAAGCTGGTGATAACGTAGGTATCCTACTAAGAGGTATCGATAAATCAGATATCAAAAGAGGTATGGTTATCGTTAAGCCAGGATCTGTAACACCACACGCTAAATTTAAAGCAGAGGTTTATATCCTTAAGAAAGAAGAAGGTGGACGTCACACTCCATTCCATAATAACTACCGTCCACAGTTCTACGTACGTACAACTGACGTAACAGGTACTATTTCTCTTCCTGATGGAGTAGAGATGGTAATGCCTGGAGACAACCTTACTATCGAGGTAGAGTTACTAAGCACTATCGCATTAAGCGTAGGTCTTCGTTTCGCTATCCGTGAAGGTGGTAGAACAGTAGGAGCTGGTCAGGTAACTGAAATTCTTGATTAATTCAAGACAGCATAAATATATAAAACCAGCCGATGTTTAGGCATCGGCTGGTTTTTAACAAACGGGTGTAGTTCAAGGGTAGAATACCGGTCTCCAAAACCGTTGATGGGAGTTCGAATCTCTCCACCCGTGCAAAAAAATAATACAATGAAAGTTACTAATTACATATCAGAGGCATTTACAGAGTTAAAGGTTAATGTAACTTGGCCTGAGTGGGCAGAAGTACAACGCCTAACTGTTATTGTGGCTATTTTTTCGATATTATTTGCTTTGCTAACATTTGGTATAGATCGTGGTTTCGAAGTTATAGTTGCAGAAATTTATACTTACTTAAATAAATAATTTTATTGTATGGCTGATAACAATGTCAAAAAGTGGTATGTAGTTAGAGCGGTAAGCGGTCAGGAAAATAAAGTTAAAAACTATATAGAAACGGAAATAAGCAGATTAGGAATGTCTGACTATATCTCTCAAGTACTTGTTCCTACAGAAAAAGTAGTGCAGATTAGAGACGGTAAAAAAATGGTTAAGGACAAGGTTTATTTTCCAGGCTATGTAATGGTTGAAGCTAATTTAACAGGCGAGATTCCTCACATTATAAAATCTATAACTGGAGTAATTGGTTTTCTGGGAGAAACAAAGGGAGGCGATGCAGTTCCTTTACGTCAATCCGAAGTAAACAGAATGTTAGGAAAAGTAGATGAATTATCTGTTAAAACAGATACAATGTCCATTCCATTCACAATGGGCGAAACTGTAAAAGTAGTAGATGGTCCGTTTAACGGATTTAACGGTACAGTTGAAAAGGTGAATGAAGAAAAGCGTAAGCTAGAAGTTATGGTGAAAATTTTTGGAAGAAAAACACCATTAGAACTTAGCTTTATGCAAGTAGAAAAAGTATAATATTTGTTACATATATAAATCACATCATTCGCTTCCAATGAAGATGTGCTAAATCTTTTAAAGAAATGGCTAAAGAAATTAGTAAAGTAGTTAAACTACAAGTTAAGGGAGGTGCTGCGAATCCGTCGCCACCGGTTGGACCTGCTTTGGGGGCTGCTGGAGTTAATATCATGGAGTTCTGTAAGCAGTTTAATGCTAGAACCCAAGATAAAGCCGGCAAAGTTTTACCAGTACAAATTACTGTGTATAAAGACAAATCGTTTGATTTTGTTGTAAAAACACCACCAGCTGCGGTACAGTTGCTGGAGGCTGCCAAACTAAAGTCGGGTTCAGGAGAACCAAACCGTAAAAAAGTTGCAAGCGTTACTTGGGATCAAGTAAAAGGCATTGCTGAAGACAAAATGGCTGATTTGAATGCGTTTACAGTTGAAAGCGCTATGAGAATGATTGCCGGTACAGCAAGATCTATGGGTATAACCGTATCAGGAGACGCTCCTTTTTAATCGTAAAAAGACAAAAAAGAAATGGCAAAATTGACAAAAAAGCAAAAAGAGGCTACTTCAAAAATTGAAAAGAACAAATTATACTCTTTAAAAGATGCATCAGCATTACTTAAAGAAGTTGCTTCTGCAAAATTTGATGAGTCTATCGATATCGCTGTACGTTTGGGTGTAGATCCAAGAAAAGCGAATCAAATGGTAAGAGGAGTTGTTACCCTACCACACGGTACAGGTAAAGCTACAAAAGTACTTGCTCTTGTAACTCCAGATAAAGAAGCTGAAGCTACTGCTGCTGGTGCAGATTATGTAGGTTTAGATGAGTATCTACAAAAGATAAAAGACGGTTGGACGGATGTTGATGTTATCATTACCATGCCAAGCGTTATGGGTAAACTAGGTCCTCTAGGTAGAGTATTAGGTCCTCGCGGATTAATGCCAAACCCTAAAACAGGTACTGTTACTATGGATGTAGCAAAAGCTGTACAAGAAGTTAAAGCTGGTAAAATTGACTTTAAAGTTGATAAAACAGGTATTGTTCATGCAGGAATCGGAAAAGTATCTTTTGATGCGGATAAAATTTCTGAGAATGCAGATGAGATAATTCAAACGTTACTAAAACTAAAACCAACCGCTGCAAAAGGTACATATATTAAGAGTATTTATCTTTCTAGTACTATGGGCCCTGGTATTCCTCTAGATCCTAAAGGAGTATAATTGGTAGTTAAAAATATTTATTATGACCAGAGAAGAAAAATCAATAGTTATTAAAGATTTAACTGCGCAGTTGGCTGATACTAGCGTTATATACGTTGCAGATATCTCAGGACTTGATGCAGAGACTACTTCAAATTTAAGAAGAGCTTGTTTTAAAGCAGGTATTAAACTTGAGGTTGTAAAAAACACCTTGCTTGAAAAAGCAATGGAGTCGTCTGATAATAATTACGGTGATTTACCATCGATATTAAAAGGAAATACTTCTATTATGATTGCTGAGAACGGTAACGCTCCTGCAAAAGTAATTAAAGAATTCCGCAAGCAGTCAGATAAGCCTCTTCTAAAAGGAGCTTATATAGATGAGGCAGTATTTATAGGAGATAATCAATTAGAGTCTCTTGTAACGCTTAAATCTAAAGACGAAGTTATTGGAGAAATCGTTACATTACTTCAATCGCCTGCTAAAAACGTTATATCTGCACTTAAATCAGGTGGCAGCACTATAGCTGGATTAGTAAAAACATTATCTGAGAGAGAAGGATAATACATTAGCGTGTACGCACTTAATAAATTATATATTACAAACTATTTAAAACGATAGAAAAATGGCAGATTTAAAAGAATTCGCAGAGCAATTAGTTAACTTAACAGTAAAAGAAGTTAACGAACTAGCTACAATATTAAAAGATGAGTACGGTATTGAGCCTGCTGCTGCTGCTGTAGCTATGGCTGGTCCTGCTGCAGGTGGTGCTGACGGTGCTGCTGCTGAGGAGCAAACAGAATTTACTGTAGTACTTAAAGAAGCTGGTGCTTCTAAACTTGCTGTAGTAAAAGCTGTAAAAGAGCTTACTGGTCTAGGTCTTAAAGACGCAAAAGACATGGTAGATAGTGCTCCTACAAACGTAAAAGAAGGTGTATCTAAAGATGAGGCTGAAGGTCTTAAAAAATCTCTAGAAGAAGCCGGAGCTGTAGTTGAGCTTAAATAAGCCCTACTAGGTTAAAAATTCCAGGTTTAGGCCTTGAGAAGTACTCTCAAAGGCCTAAACCATTTTTCGTATAATAACATTTTATACGTTTCTATATATATTATTTTAATCAAAATTTTGTCCATTGATGATAACAAATCAGACTGAAAGATTAAATTTTGCCTCAACAAAAAACATTCCTGATTACCCAGATTTTCTAGATATTCAGGTAAAATCGTTTAAAGATTTTTTCCAGCTTGAAACAAAGTCAGATGAAAGAGGCAACGAAGGTCTATATAACACCTTCATGGAAAACTTTCCGATTACTGATACAAGAAATCAGTTCGTATTGGAGTTCCTTGACTATTTTGTTGACCCACCACGCTATACAATTGAGGAGTGTATTGACAGAGGACTTACTTACAGTGTACCGCTTAAAGCGAGACTGAAACTGTATTGTACAGATCCTGAACATGAAGATTTTGAAACGATTGTGCAGGACGTTTACTTGGGTACCATCCCATACATGACGCCTAGTGGTACTTTTGTTATCAATGGTGCAGAACGTGTAGTTGTATCGCAACTTCACCGTTCGCCAGGAGTTTTCTTTGGTCAATCCTTCCATGCCAACGGTACAAAATTATATTCTGCCAGAGTAATACCGTTTAAAGGTTCTTGGATAGAATTTGCTACAGATATTAATAGCGTAATGTATGCTTACATTGACAGAAAGAAAAAGCTGCCTGTAACTACATTATTTAGAGCCATTGGATTTGAAAGGGATAAGGATATTCTTGAAATATTTGATCTTGCGGAGGAAATAAAAGTATCTAAAACAGGGTTGAAAAAATACATTGGTAGAAGACTTGCTGCACGTGTGCTAAACACATGGCACGAGGATTTTGTTGATGAAGATACGGGAGAAGTTGTATCCATAGAGCGTAACGAAATTATACTAGACAGAGATACTATAATTGACAAGGAAAATGTTGAAGAAATTATAGCATCTAGTGTAAAAACAATACTGTTACACAAAGAGGATAATAACCAAGCAGATTATGCTATTATCCACAATACGTTACAAAAAGACCCTACAAACTCAGAAAAAGAAGCTGTAGAGCATATTTACCGTCAGTTGCGTAATGCAGAACCGCCTGATGAAGAAACTGCTCGAGGCATTATAGATAAATTGTTCTTCTCAGACCAACGTTACAACTTAGGTGAAGTAGGTCGTTACAGAATGAACAAAAAACTAGGGCTTGATATTACTATGGATAAGCAAGTGCTTACCAAAGAAGATATTATTACCATAGTAAAATACCTTATTGAGCTAATCAACTCTAAAGCAGAGATTGATGATATTGATCACTTATCAAACCGTCGTGTACGTACAGTAGGAGAACAATTATCAGCACAATTTGGTGTAGGTCTTGCCCGTATGGCAAGAACGATACGTGAGCGTATGAATGTAAGGGATAATGAGGTGTTTACACCAATAGACCTTATTAATGCAAAAACACTATCGTCAGTAATTAACTCGTTCTTCGGTACCAACCAGCTATCGCAGTTCATGGATCAAACCAATCCATTAGCCGAGATAACGCACAAAAGAAGACTATCAGCACTAGGTCCTGGTGGTTTATCCAGAGAGCGTGCAGGTTTCGAGGTTCGTGACGTTCACTACACACACTACGGTCGTTTATGTCCTATTGAAACACCAGAGGGACCAAACATTGGTCTTATCTCATCACTAGGAGTGTATGCCAAAGTAAATACAATGGGCTTCATCGAAACACCATACCGAAAGGTAACTGAGGGTAGAGTAGATTTAGAATCAGAACCAATTTACCTGAGTGCAGAAGAGGAAGAAGGTAAAATGATTGCGCAGGCAAATACTGAAATGAAAGATGATGGAAGCATTACTTCTGAAAGAGTAATTGCTCGTGAAGAAGGCGATTTCCCAGTAGTAGAGCCAACAGCAATACACTATACTGATGTTGCACCAAACCAAATTGCATCCATATCAGCATCGTTAATTCCATTCTTGGAGCATGATGATGCCAACCGTGCACTGATGGGAAGTAACATGATGCGACAAGCAGTACCATTATTACGTCCAGAAGCACCTGTTGTAGGTACAGGATTAGAGCGCCAAGTAGCCTCAGATTCCAGAGTACTTATTAATGCAGAAGGAAGCGGTACTGTAGAGTATGTAGATGCTAATAAGATTACAATTAAGTATGACAGAACGGATCGTGAGCGTACGGTAAGTTTTGATACAGATGATAAGTCGTACAACCTAATCAAGTTCAGAAAAACCAACCAAGGTACAAGCATCAACCTTAAGCCAATTGTAAGAAAAGGCGATAGAGTTGCTAAAGGGCAAGTACTTTGTGAAGGATATGCTACACAAAATGGCGAGCTTGCACTAGGGCGTAACCTTAAAGTGGCGTTTATGCCATGGAAAGGGTACAACTTTGAGGATGCAATTGTAATATCAGAAAAAGTAGTACGTGATGATATTTTTACATCAATACACGTAGACGATTACTCATTAGAAGTAAGAGATACCAAGTTAGGTAACGAAGAGTTAACTAACGATATACCAAACGTAAGCGAGGAAGCTACTAAAGACCTTGATGAGAATGGTATGATTAGAATTGGTGCAGAGGTTAAGCCTGGCGATATTCTTATCGGTAAAATTACACCTAAAGGGGAAAGCGACCCAACACCTGAAGAGAAGCTATTAAGAGCTATTTTTGGAGATAAAGCAGGAGATGTTAAAGATGCCTCATTAAAAGCATCACCATCACTACGCGGGGTTGTATTAGACAAAAAATTATTTGCACGTGCCGTTAAAGATAAACGTAAACGTACAAAAGATAAAGACGATTTAAGCAAACTTGAGTTAGAGTTCGAAGTAAAATTCAACGAGCTTAGGGACAGGCTTATAGATAAACTATTTAATATAGTAAACGGTAAAACATCGCAAGGTGTAATGAACGATTTGGGTGAAGAAGTATTACCAAAAGGTAAAAAATTCACACAAAAAATGCTTTACGCTGTAGAAGATTTTGCACACCTTACAAAAGGACAGTGGACTACGGATGACGAAACCAATGCAATGGTTAACGACCTTATCCACAACTACAAAATTAAACTGAACGACCTTCAGGGAGCCTTACGTAGAGAGAAATTTACCATTACTGTAGGGGATGAGTTACCATCAGGTATATTAAAACTTGCTAAAGTTTACATTGCTAAAAAACGTAAACTAAAAGTAGGAGATAAGATGGCAGGGCGTCACGGTAACAAAGGTATCGTAGCACGTATTGTACGCCAAGAAGATATGCCGTTCCTAGAAGACGGAACACCTGTAGATATCGTACTAAACCCACTTGGTGTACCATCGCGTATGAACATTGGGCAGATATACGAAACTGTACTAGGTTGGGCAGGTATGAATTTAGGTAAGAAGTTTGCAACACCAATTTTTGATGGTGCATCTTTAGACCAAATTAACGAACTTACTGATGAGGCAGGTATACCACGATTTGGACATACCTATCTTTATGATGGAGGTACGGGAGACCGTTTCCACCAGCCAGCAACAGTAGGAGTTATTTACATGCTTAAACTAGGGCACATGGTAGACGATAAAATGCACGCACGTTCCATTGGTCCGTACTCACTTATTACGCAGCAACCTCTTGGAGGTAAAGCACAGTTTGGTGGACAGCGTTTTGGAGAGATGGAGGTTTGGGCTCTTGAGGCTTACGGTGCATCGAGCACGCTTAGAGAGATACTTACCGTTAAATCGGATGACGTTATCGGAAGGGCTAAAACCTATGAGTCAATCGTTAAGGGAGAAGCCATGCCAGAACCAGGTTTACCAGAATCATTCAATGTATTAATGCATGAACTGAAAGGACTTGGACTTGACATCAGATTAGAAGAATAAATTTCCACGGGAGTGGCACAACAGTGCTATTCCCTTTTATAGTGTTTTTAATAAATCGATAGATCTATATTACATGACGAGATTAAAAGATAAAAATACCGTTAAAAGATTCAACAAAATATCTATAGGTTTGGCATCGCCAGAATCTATACTTGCTGAGTCAAGGGGTGAGGTTCTTAAACCAGAAACCATTAACTATCGTACCCATAAACCGGAAAGAGATGGCTTGTTTTGCGAGCGTATCTTTGGTCCAGTAAAAGATTTTGAATGTGCCTGTGGTAAGTACAAACGAATCCGTTATAAAGGAATTGTTTGTGACCGATGTGGTGTAGAAGTTACGGAGAAAAAAGTTCGACGTGACAGGGTAGGGCATATTAACCTTGTTGTGCCTATTGCACACATATGGTATTTCCGTTCGTTACCAAACAAAATAGGTTACATACTTGGGCTTCCATCTAAGAAGCTGGATATGATTATATACTATGAAAGGTATGTAGTTATACAGCCAGGTATTGCCAAAAATGCAGACGGTGAAGACCTTAACCGATTGGATTTCCTTACAGAAGAAGAATATCTTAATATACTAGATACGCTTCCGCAGGAAAACTTATATTTAGATGACACCGACCCTAACAAGTTTATTGCTAAGATGGGTGCAGAGTGTATTATGGATTTATTGGCAAGAATCGATCTTGACGAGTTGTCATACAACCTACGCCATAGTGCCAATACAGAAACGTCTAAACAACGTAAAACAGAAGCATTAAAAAGATTGCAGGTTGTAGAGTCATTCCGTGAGTCTAACAAAAACAGAGAAAACCGCCCTGAGTGGATGATACTTAAGGTAATACCAGTTATCCCACCAGAGCTTCGCCCGTTAGTACCGTTAGATGGTGGTCGTTTTGCAACGTCCGACCTTAACGACCTTTACAGAAGGGTTATTATACGTAATAACCGTTTAAAAAGGCTAATGGAAATAAAAGCACCAGAAGTTATTTTGCGTAATGAAAAGCGTATGCTACAGGAATCTGTAGATTCACTTTTTGATAATACAAGGAAAGCCTCTGCGGTTAAAACAGAATCGAACCGACCACTAAAATCGTTATCAGATTCATTAAAAGGCAAACAAGGACGTTTCCGTCAAAACCTATTGGGTAAACGTGTAGATTATTCAGCACGTTCGGTAATTGTTGTAGGACCCGAAATGAAACTGTTTGAGTGCGGTATTCCTAAAGATATGGCTGCCGAGCTGTACAAACCATTCGTTATCCGTAAACTGATAGAGCGTGGTATTGTAAAAACAGTAAAATCGGCTAAAAAAATAATAGATAAAAAAGAGCCTGTAGTATGGGACATCCTTGAAAATGTAATTAAAGGACACCCAATACTACTAAACCGTGCTCCTACGCTTCACCGTTTGGGTATACAGGCATTCCAGCCAAAACTTATCGAAGGAAAAGCAATTCAGCTACACCCATTGGTATGTACGGCATTTAACGCCGATTTTGATGGTGACCAGATGGCGGTACACTTACCACTAGGACCAGAGGCTATACTAGAGGCACAGTTATTAATGCTTGCTTCGCACAACATCCTCAACCCTGCTAATGGTGCACCTATTACGGTACCATCTCAGGATATGGTATTGGGTCTGTATTACATGACCAAAGAGCGTTTATCTACAGAAGAAGTTAAAGTTAAAGGAGAAGGGCTAACATTCTACTCTGCAGAGGAAGTAAATATTGCCATTAACGAGAATCGACTAGACCTTAATGCACGCGTAAAAATACGTGCTAAAGATTTTAACGAAGAAGGTGAACTTGTTTACAAAATAATACAAACTACAGCAGGTAGAGTACTATTTAACGAAGTAGTACCTGAAGCTGCAGGATATATAAACGAAGTGCTTACTAAAAAATCACTACGTGATATTATTGGTAAGATATTAAATGTTACCGATGTTCCTACAACAGCAGGATTCCTAGATAGTATGAAAGATATGGGATACAAATTTGCATTCCGCGGAGGGTTATCATTCAGTCTTGGAGATATTATTATACCACCTAAAAAGCAAGACTTAATTGTTGATGCTAACGAGCAGGTAGAAGGTATCTCTGCAAACTACAACATGGGACTTATTACCAATAACGAGCGTTATAACCAAGTTATTGATGTATGGACATCTACTAACGCAATGCTTACGGAGCTTGCCATGAAAAACATTCGTGAAGACCAACAAGGGTTTAACTCGGTGTTTATGATGCTTGATTCTGGAGCAAGGGGTAGTAAAGAGCAGATACGCCAGCTTACAGGTATGCGTGGTTTGATGGCTAAGCCTAAAAAATCAACCGCTGGTGGTGGTGAGATTATTGAGAACCCGATTCTTTCTAACTTTAAAGAAGGACTTTCAATTCTCGAATACTTTATCTCTACCCACGGTGCACGTAAAGGGCTTGCCGATACGGCACTTAAAACCGCCGATGCTGGTTACCTAACCAGAAGGCTGCATGATGTTTCTCAGGATGTTATTGTAAACTCAGTAGATTGCGGTACACTAAGAGGAATTGAAGTTGAGCCATTAAAGAAAAATGAAGAAATAGTAGAATCGTTAGGCGAAAGAATACTAGGGCGCGTAGCATTGCAAGATGTTATTAACCCACTAACGTCTGAAGTGATTATACAGGCAGGGGTAGAAATTACCGAAGCCGAAGTAAAAGCAGTAAACGCCGCACCAATCGAAAAAGTTGAAGTACGCTCTCCATTAACTTGTGAGGCTACTAAGGGTATTTGTGCCAAGTGTTACGGACGTAACCTTGCTACAGGTAAGATGACGCAACGAGGAGAAGCCGTTGGTGTAATTGCAGCACAGTCTATTGGTGAGCCAGGTACACAGCTTACACTACGTACGTTCCACGTTGGGGGTACTGCGGGTAACATATCTGAGGAATCAAGTATCATTACTAAGTTTAAAGGTAGATTAGAAATAGAAGACCTTAAAACAGTTGTGGGAGAAGATAGCGATGGAAACAAAGTAAATATCGTGGTATCACGTTCTACAGAGTTGAAATTGGTTGATGATAACACAGGTATATTATTAAATACGCACAACATACCTTACGGTTCTAACATTTATGTGAAAAATGGTGAGGTTGTAGACGAAGGTGCTGTAATATGTAAGTGGGACCCCTATAACGGTGTAATTATATCTGAGTTTACAGGTAAGATTGCTTATGAGGATATCGAGCAAGGACAATCGTTCATGGTTGAGATTGATGAGCAAACAGGATTCCAAGAAAAAGTAATTTCTGAATCTAGAGCTAAAAAATTAATACCAACCTTACTAATCTACGGAAAAGATGGCGAGCTTATTCGTTCGTACAACTTACCAGTAGGTGCCCACCTTATGGTAGATGATGGCGAGAAAATTAAGGCAGGTAAAATTCTTGTAAAAATACCACGTCGTTCATCCAAAGCGGGTGATATTACAGGTGGTCTGCCAAGAATTACAGAGCTTCTAGAGGCACGTAATCCTTCAAACCCAGCCGTAGTATCAGAAATTGATGGTGTAGTATCGTTTGGTAAAATCAAGCGAGGTAACCGTGAGATTATCATCGAATCTAAATTTGGTGAAATCAAAAAATACTTAGTTAAACTATCGAATCAGATATTGGTTCAGGAGAATGACTACGTAAAAGCAGGTATGCCACTTTCTGATGGTGCTATAACACCTGAAGATATATTGAGAATACAAGGACCATCTGCAGTACAGCAGTACCTTGTAAACGAAATTCAGGAAGTATACCGACTACAGGGTGTAAAAATTAACGATAAGCACTTTGAAGTTGTTATACGCCAAATGATGCGTAAAGTAAGAGTTCAAGATCCAGGGGATACACTTTTCCTTGAAGATCAGTTAATACATACTAGAGACTTTATTGTAGAGAACGATAAGTTATACGGAATGAAGGTAGTAGAAGATGCTGGAGATTCTGAAAACCTTAAAGCAGGTCAAATCATTTCGCCACGTGAGTTGCGCGATGAGAATTCGTTACTAAAACGTAACGACCAAAACCAAGTAGTAGCACGCGATGTAATTCCTGCTACTGCCACACCAATGCTACAAGGTATAACACGTGCATCATTACAAACCAAGTCGTTTATATCGGCTGCATCATTCCAGGAAACTACCAAAGTACTTAATGAAGCTGCGGTAGCGGGTAAAGTAGATACCCTTGAAGGACTGAAAGAAAATGTTATTGTAGGACACAGAATACCAGCAGGTACAGGTATGCGAAACTACGATAATATGATAGTAGGCTCTAAAGAGGAGATGAACGATTTACTAACACCTACAACAGAGGAAGTAAACTATTAAAAGACATAACCAATGAGTGATCAGAAACAACAAAAGCCAGGGCAAATTAATATTGAACTGGACGAAAAAACAGCCGAAGGAACGTACTCTAATCTAGCTATAATCAATCATTCTGCATCAGAGTTTGTAGTCGATTTTGTAGCCATGATGCCAGGTGCACCTAAAGCCAAAGTAAAATCGCGCATTGTGTTAACGCCACAGCATGCTAAACGACTGCTAAAAGCGTTAGGCGAAAACATTAATCGTTTTGAAAGTGCCCATGGTACCATAAGCGATTCCGAGCAGCCTTCGCTTCCGCTTAGTTTTGGTCCTGCTGGACAAGCGTAATGTAAATACAGTATTAGTAAAACCCGCTCAACAGAGCGGGTTTTTTATTGGCATATATTCTACACATCGCTAAATTTCCGTAACTTTGATGTCCGTCAAAAAATCATCAATCCTATCAATCATTACATTTGTATGTCTAGCATTATTCAGTTACTTCCCGACCATGTTGCCAATCAAATAGCGGCAGGAGAGGTGGTGCAACGCCCTGCTTCGGTAGTAAAAGAATTACTAGAAAACGCGGTTGATGCAAGTGCTACTGATATTAAACTCATTATTAAAGATGCGGGTAAAACCCTAATACAAGTTATTGATAATGGTGTTGGCATGAATGCCAGTGATGCCCGATTGTGTTTTGAACGCCATGCTACCAGTAAAATACGCCATGCTGAAGATTTATTTGCACTCTGTACCAAAGGTTTTAGGGGTGAGGCTTTAGCCAGTATTGCCGCTATTGCTCATGTAGAGATGAAAACCAAACAAGAGCAGGAAGAGCTGGGTACACACATTGTTATAGAGGGCAGTAAGGTAGTAAGCCAGGATGTTGCGGTAGTACCTAAAGGCACCTCATTCTCCATAAAAAACTTATTTTATAATATACCGGCTAGGCGTAACTTTTTAAAATCGGATACCGTCGAGTTTAGGCATATTGTAGATGAATTTGAGCGTGTTGCTTTAGCACATCCCAATATTAGTTTTGTGTTGTACCACAACGGTAGCGAAATGTTTAACCTACCTATGGCAAACCAACGCCAACGTATAGTAGGTGTTTTTGGTGCGCGTACCAACGAGAAATTAGTTCCTGTACAAGAAACTACTGAGATTGTAAAAATACAGGGCTTTGCTATTAAACCCGAGTTTGCCAAGAAGAGTAGAGGCGAACAATTTTTTTTTGTAAACAACAGGTTTATAAAAAGTGGTTACTTACACCATGCCGTTGTGGCAGCCTACGAGGGGTTGTTAAAAGATGGTTGCCAACCAGGTTATTTTATTTATCTGGAAGTGCCACCCAACACTATAGATATTAACATTCACCCCACAAAAACGGAGATAAAATTTGATGACGAGCATGCGCTATATGCTATACTCCGTTCATCCATTAAACACAGCTTGGGGCAATTTAATGTAGCACCAGTGCTCGATTTTGAGCGTGATGCTAACCTCGATACGCCTTACAATTACGAAAGTAAAGCAGCGGTAACGCCAAATGTACAAGTAGATAGGGGTTTTAATCCTTTTGCTGATGAACCATCAGGGCAACAATCGCAAAAAACAACTCCATCTGCGTATGCTTCGTCTGCATTTCGGAAAACAGACCGAACAGCTTCTTGGGAAAGTTTATATACAGAACTTACGCCTACTACAAACGGACAGGAAGGCATAGATTTTGAACAGAACGAAATAACAGGTTCGTTATTTAATGATGGGGAGGTAGAGCAAACTGTTCAGACGACTTATCAGATACATAAAAAATATATTGTTAGCCCTATAAAATCGGGTATGGTAATAATTGACCAAAAGCGAGCCCACCAGCGAGTGTTGTACGAACAATTTTTAAAAAATATAACCGTACAGCAAGGAGCTAGCCAGCAATTATTGTTTCCGTTAACGTTGCATTACAATAAAACAGAAATAGACCTTATACAGGAAATGAAAGCAGCGTTAGAAAATACGGGCTTTGTGTTTACCGAAATTAATACCGATAATATTGTAGTTTCGGGATTACCTGTTAATGTACCTGAAAGCGAGGTATCCATACTATTGGAAGAACTAATTAGCGATTTACAACAAGAAGTACCCGACAGTAGTTTTAGCCAAACCGATAGCATTGCCAAATCGATGGCACGTAGCCTTGCTGTAAAAACAGGTGTATTGCTTACCGAAGCAGAGCAAGAAAATATGGTAAACTCGTTATTTGCGTGTAAAGAGCCTGATGTTTCCCCATTTAATAAACCAACTTTCATTACTATGAGTGTGGAAGATTTAGATAAACGATTTGCCATATGATGCGCATTACTGATACTGTTAAGCAGTTAATAATTATAAATGTTATATTTTTTATAGGAACTCAGTTTATAGGTACGTCTGTAGCCTATAATTACTTGGCGCTTCACTTTCCGCAATCAGACGATTTTAAAGTGTGGCAGTTACTTACCCATATGTTTATGCATGGCGGTATTACTCACATATTATTTAATATGTTTGGTTTATGGATGTTTGGTAGTGCTTTAGAGTTACAATGGGGTACTAAGAAGCTTTTATTTTTTTATGTTTCATGCGGGCTTGGTGCGGCATTACTACATTTGGGTGTCACGTATTTTGAAATGCAGAGTGTTTTAGAAGGAGCGAACAACATGAATCTCTCCTCAAATACTCTGCATCAAATATTAAATATCGATTTTTTAACTGATAGTAATTACAGTGAAGACTTATTTAAGCGCAGGTTGATACCAATACTTCAGGAGAGTGGAAAAGTAAATTTGTTGAACCAAGAAAGTTATAGTAGTCTAATTAATGGTGCGGCATTAAACCAAAGACCTATGTTAGGCGCTTCAGGAGCACTATACGGTATTATTGTTGCTTTTGCATTTATGTTTCCGAATGCCGAGCTAATGCTATTGTTTTTACCCATACCTATAAAAGCAAAATATTTTGTACCTGGGCTGTTGGCAGTCGATTTATTTTTAGGACTTAAAGGGCAATCAGTATTTGGTGGGGCATGGCATACAGGTATAGCACATTTTGCCCACCTTGGCGGTGCATTAATAGGATTTGTAATGATGTGGTACTGGAAGAAGAATCAGTTTAACAATAACCGTTGGAATTAGCGTTATGGGACTTATAGACGATTTAAAGTTGCAATATAGAATAGGGGGAATAACGCAAAGACTTATTTTTTGGAACATAGGGCTGTTTGTTATTCCGCTAATACTACTTAGCATACTAGCACCATTCAGGGTAGAACTGCCCTTTATGGACTGGAACAATCCTCTTGCAGATGATTGGTTTAGTATCTCCTCCCAACCTCAAGATTTATTATGGAAACCTTGGTCGTTAATTACCTACGCATTTCTGCATTCAGGTTTTTTTCACATACTTTTTAATATGTTAGTGCTTCATTTTTCAGCACGCATATTCCTCACTTTTTTTACGCAAAAACAGCTTTTTGGCCTATACATATTAGCAGCAATATTTTCGGCGTTACTGTTTATTCTTAGTTACAATACTATACCGCTGCTTACTAGTTTGAACTCTTCTAAAATGGTAGGAGCTTCTGGCTCTATTATGGGGATATTGGTAGCTACTGCTGTGTATGCACCCTATTATCAGGTACGGCTTATGCTTATTGGTACAGTAAAACTCTGGCACATTGCATTAGTGTTTATTATATTAGATCTTATTAATGTCTCTGTTAGTAATCAAGGAGGTCATATAGCACACCTTGCAGGAGCATTATTTGGTTACATTTTTATAAAAGCACTACAAAACGGTACCGATTTAAGTAAAATAGTTTCTAGTGTTATCGAGTTTTTCGAGAACCTATTTAAACCCAAAACCAAATCACCCTTTAAAAAAGTACATCGTAACAAAACGCAACCCAATAAGTATAAAAGCGCAGCTAAAAAGCCTAAAGATGTTACACAACAACAAATAGACGATATACTCGATAAGATAAGTAAATCGGGTTACGATAGCCTGACTAAAGAGGAGAAAGAGTTTTTGTTTAAAGTTGGTAAATAATAAGTAGTTTTGCTTTTGTAAAGGTATTGTAATGAAAAAACTTTCGTGGTTTAATAAACTTGTGTTCTTCCTTAATATGGTAGTAACTGTATTAACGTTTGTAGCCTATGTTTTACCCTTTTTAGCACCCAAAGTATTTCCCATATTATCGGTATTTACTCTGTTACTACCCCTAATGTTGGTGCTTAATTTTTTATTTTTTATTTACTGGTTATTGCAGTTTAAAAAGCAAATGCTCCTATCAGGTATTGTACTGCTTTTAGGTATTACATTTATAAATAAGTTTTACAAATTTTCTCAGGAAAATGTACCCCAAACACAAGAAGATTTTACCCTGATGAGTTACAATGTCCGAATGTTTAATTTGTACAGATGGGTGCCCGATATTAACGCAAAAGATAGCATAAAGCAATTTGTAGGTAAGCAAGATCCCGATATTTTGTGTTTCCAAGAATATGCTCCTTCAGACGATGTGTATTTCAATCATTACAAGTATAAGTACATTTTTTCGCGTAACGATCGTTATAAAACAGGGCAAGCAATATTTTCTAAATTCCCAATTGTAGACAAGGGTAGTATTAAATTTCCTAAATCCAGCAATAATGTTATATATGCTGATTTGAAGA
The DNA here is from genome assembly GCF_019613795.1 of Flavobacterium litorale. Taxonomy (NCBI): domain Bacteria; kingdom Pseudomonadati; phylum Bacteroidota; class Flavobacteriia; order Flavobacteriales; family Flavobacteriaceae; genus Flavobacterium; species Flavobacterium litorale. The sequence continues at coordinate 143,176 of NZ_CP080429.1, read as the reverse complement.
AGGGGAACGATACAATTAGGGTGTATAGTATGCACATGCAATCGATAAAAATAGCTCCAGATATTCACGAAAAGATAGACGAAGAGAAGTCGAAACGTATTTTTAAACGCCTTAGCGAAGCTTTTGCTAAACAGCAATTACAAGCGGAACTATTAGTAGCTCATAAGCAACAATGTAATTATCCTACTATTATTTGTGGTGACCTTAATAATAGTGCATTCTCCTATGTGTACAGAAGCATTAAAGGCGATATGAATGATGCTTTTGAGGAAGTGGGTAGTGGTTTTGGTAAATCGTATAACTTTAAATATTATCCTGCACGGATTGACTATATTTTTTCTGATAACAACTTTCAGACAAAATCATTTAACACATTTAATGGTTTTGTCAACTCAGATCATTTCCCGATAATGGCACGCTTGGCTATTACTACTAAAGAAGATAAATAGTAACCTTAATTACGTATTTAAAGCGACTGATTTTTTAGATAATCTAAAGCATGGCGTCCTTCGTTAAAAAGTAAATCCAGTATGCTAAGGTTATTAATAAAACCATGCTTGTCATTAAATACTTGTATGTAAGGCTCAAAAGTTGAAGCGTCTTTTTTGCCGTTTACCAAGTAACGATAATCGGTTATATCATCTACTTCATGAAAGTATTCCGTTGTTTTATCATACGAAAAATCCATTCCCAAACAATCCGTAACAATTTCCATAGCCTCAAAGTTGAGGTCCATCATGTAAGTATGTTTTTTCTCAAATAGCGGACGTATATCATCTTCAAAATACTCGAAGAACGGAGACGTTCTATACGCTGCTTCAAGCGATTTAAAATGCTGCTTTTGCCACCCAAAAGCTTGCTCTATTTTAGTGTCTTTAAACTTTTGATGATTTCCTTTGCTGTGCTTTACAGGGATGTTGAGTAGCTGGATACCGTTAGGGCTGTAAATATACATCCTGTTCCTGTTGGTTTGTTTCTGGAAATTATCTTCAACCTCAAAAGTTATAGCATTGGCTTTTACCATAGCCACAAAATGGCTAACGGATGGAAAATAGGTAGGATGTAATAGAATGTGCATTAAAATGAATTAATCAGTTTTTGCCTTTTTTCTCTTTTTTCTGAAAAAATCAAAAGCAAACCATGCCGCTAATGCAATAAGAACATATTTAAGGTATGATACAGGTTCGCCATCACCACTAACAGTTGTGAAAAACCTATTCCAACGTGGCTTTCCATTGGCATCCAAACTCATCCATATTAAAACAGGCTTACCTACAATGTGGTCTTCGGGTACGTACCCCCAAAAACGGCTATCTTCAGAGTTATGGCGGTTATCTCCCATCATCCAATAATAGTTTTGTTTAAAAGTATAACTATCTACTACTTTACCATTTACTCGTATTTCGTCACCATTCACTTTAAGCTCGTTATCCTCATAATCGGTAATTATCATCTTGTAAAAAGGTAATGTTTCGCTATTTAGTGTAACTGTTTTACCTTCTTGCGGAATATAAATAGGTCCCATATTATCTACATTCCAATTGGGTTTTGTATACGGGAAAATAGTAGCATCGGTACCTTTATCTTCATATTTTTCAACGTTTACTATACCAGGATTGTTTCGTAATGTTTCTGCATTTTTCTCGGTAAGCGATTTAAAAATATACATATTATCGCTTACTTTTTGGTAAGGATCTGTTACGTCCAGTTCTTTTCTAAGATATGCATCATTTAAATTACTTCCGTCGGTAGTAACCCTATACGAATATTGTGGTTTTGCTCTATCCGATAAAATAAGCTCTTTACCATCAATATATACGAGTCCGTTTTTAATGCTAAGCGTATCACCAGGTCTGCCCACGCATCGTTTTACATAGTTCGATTTTTTGTCGATAGGCTTTTTTACAACACCCGCCTTGTAGTTTCTGAACCCAATAGTATCTACAGGCCAGTTAAATACTACAATATCATTTTTTTCGGGCTCCTCAAAACCAGGAAATCTAAAATAGGGTAGTAGTGGTTTTTTTAGGTACGATTTTGATTCTGTTAGCGGAATACTATCGTGTATCATTGGGAGTGCAACGGTAGTCATTGGCGTTCGTGCACCATAGTGAAATTTGCTTACAAATAAAAAGTCGCCTACCAATAAGGTTTTCTCCAACGATGAGGTAGGTATGGTATAAGGTTGCATTACATAGGTGTGTACAATGGTAGCGACTACTACTGCAAATAGTAATGAGCTTACCGTATCGCCTGCTTTGGTGCTAGCTTTTAAATCGCGCTCTGCACGATAATCGGCATCGCCACTATAATTAATATAGTAGATGTATAAGCCTAAGGTAATAATGCCTAGCAATGTATCTTTAGTGGAGGTTTTGCCAAAACTCCTTAGTGTTTCTACCCATACTACAGGGAACATAATTAGGTTTACAATAGGTACAAATAGTAGTAATACCCACCAACGAGGGCGGTTAATAATGCGCATTAAAACAACACCATTATAAATTGGTACAGCAGCTTCCCAAGGTTTTCTGCCCGCTTTTTGGTAAAGTTTCCAAGTACCTAAAAAGTGTACTACTTGTACTGCTAGTATAAATATAAACCATTCTAATAGTGTCATCTTCTATATATTTTATTATATAAGTATCTTTTTATAAAAATTTGTTACTGCTATATTCCTAAAACATCTTTCATGCTATATACCCCCGTTTTACCCGTTAGCCACTCGGCAGCAACAACGGCACCCAAAGCAAAGCCTTCACGGCTATGTGCAGTATGCTTAATCTCGATACTATCAACATCAGAGACATAATTTACCGTGTGTGTACCAGGTACATTTTCTTCGCGTTTGGCATCAATAAAAATATCAGTTTCTTTTGGATTTTCAATAGCCCAGTTGATATAATTGGTATTAGCAATAATATCGTTAGCTAATGTTATAGCTGTACCGCTTGGGGCGTCCAGTTTTTGGGTATGGTGAATTTCTTCCATCGAAACATTGTATCGTTCTAGTTTCGACATCATTTTTGCGAGTTGTACGTTCAGCTCAAAAAAGATATTTACCCCTAAGCTAAAGTTAGAGGCGTATATAAAAGCTCCTTTTTTAGTTTCGCAAAGTTGTGTTACCTCATCATAATGAGCTAACCACCCTGTGGTACCACTTACTACGGGTATGTTATTGTTTAAGCACTCGGTAATATTAGTTACTGCGGCTGTAGGAACGCTAAACTCTATAGCAACATCGGCATCTTGTAGACCGTCGAAATTATCTTCCGCCTTTTTTCGAAGTACTATTTCATGACCTCTTTCTGCCGCGATGCGGGCTATAACATTGCCCATTTTGCCGTAACCTAAAAGTGCAATTTTCATGATGTTTTAAAATTGGTAGCTAAGCGTAAGCCCTACGTTATAGTTATAGTCTATTTGGTTTTGTTGGATGTTGGGGTATAACGATAAGTCCTCGTTTACATTAAATTGCCCTAAGTGTGCATTTACGTTTGCTTCTACAATATTAAGTACATAAAGCCCTACGGTTATGAGTAACGAAAGGTCGCGGTTACGTTGGTGAAAGCGTTGCCCACTAATAAGCCTATCCTCTGTAAGTCCTGCCAATTCGCCTGTAACTTCGCGCCCTGCTAGTCTGTCTCGGTAGGCATTCCTATACAGTTTGTATTGCCTGTTGTTAAAATTGTAGTAATAAAAACTTAGTCCCATACTACCATATACAATGGGTATTTTCCAATACTTTTTGGTGTAGGCTTGCCCCAAACCAGGTAGTATTGCAGAGTAAAATGCTGCTTTTGCAGGCGCAAGCGGGCTTATGTTGTATGATGTTGCCACAACAGAATCTTTAACTATAATATCCGTTTCCAATTCATCGTCTTGTGCCAGTAGTGGTGTAGCCGAGAATAGTAAAAACAATAGGGATATGAAAAGTTTTTTTATCACTAAGATTGTATGAGTTTTATAATTCTGTTGAAATCCTCTTCTGAGTGAAAAGGGATTGTTATTTTACCTTTTCCTTTGGCATCAACTTTTACATCGACTTTAGCACCAAAAAAGTTTATAATGGCTTTTTGCTGTTTATCCTCTACATTAAAGGCATTTGGCTTTGCTGCCGTTTTTGATTTTGTAGGTTTTAGGCTTTCCTGATAATTTTTTACCAATACTTCTGTTTCGCGTACCGATAGGTTTTCGCTTACTATTTTCTGATAAATATCAGCCTGCACATCGTGGTTTTCTATGGTAATTAAAGCACGACCATGCCCCATGGTAATAAAACCATCGCGTATGCCCGTTTGTATAATAGGGTCTAGCTTTAAAAGGCGCAGGTAGTTTGCAATTGTAGAGCGTTTTTTACCTACACGCTCGCTCATTTGTTCTTGCGTAAGTTGTATCTCATCAATTAATCTTTGATAGGAAAGCGCAATTTCGATAGGGTCGAGGTCATGACGTTGAATGTTCTCAACCAATGCCATAACCAACGATTCGTTATCGTTGGCTAACCTAATATATGACGGGATATTGGTAAGTCCTGCTATTTTGGAGGCACGCAAACGACGCTCTCCCGATATGAGTTGGTATTTGTTATAATCGAGTTTTCGTACCGTTATGGGTTGTATCACCCCCAGCTCTTTAATGGAGGTGCTCAATTCATTTAACGATTCTTCGTTAAAATTTGTTCTGGGCTGGAAAGGGTTTATCTCTATAGTATCAATATCAAGCGCAACAATACTGCCTACCACTTTATCTGCATTTTTATCCTCTGCCGATTTAATATCGTTTTCAGGATCTTTTAATAATGCCGATAATCCTCTGCCAAGTGCTTGCTTTTTTATTGCTTTTGTCATAAACCTACAGTACTATTTTTCTTTATAATCTCTTCTGCTAAATGCAGGTAATTGCTTGCTCCTTTACTGGTAGCATCGTAATTTATAATGCTTTCGCCGTAACTGGGTGCTTCGCTTAGTTTTACATTACGTTGTATTAGGGTTTTAAACACCATATTGTTGAAGTGTTTTTGCACCTCTTCTACTACCTGATTGCTAAGGCGTAATCTGGAGTCGTACATAGTGAGTAATAATCCCTCTATATCCAACGCAGGATTATGTATTTTTTGTACACTTTTTATCGTGTTTAATAACTTGCCTAAACCCTCTAGCGCAAAATATTCGCATTGTATGGGTATAATAACCGAATCGGCTGCTGTAAGTGCATTAAGGGTTAGTAATCCTAACGATGGGGCACAGTCAATAAGTATATAATCGTAATTATCTCTTATGCTCTCCAATGCCTGCTTTAGCATATATTCCCTATTTTCTTTATCTACAAGCTCTATTTCTATAGCTACAAGATCAATATGTGCGGGTATTACAGTAACGTTGGGTGCTGTACAGGGTATAATAGCTTCTTGGGCAGATACGCTATGCTCTAACAATTGGTAGGTACCAACGGCTACGGCTTCTACATCAATACCAAGACCAGAGCTTGCATTAGCCTGAGGGTCAGCATCAATTAAGAGTACTTTTTTTTCCAGTACACCCAACGATGCCGCTAAGTTTACCGTAGTTGTTGTTTTGCCTACGCCTCCTTTTTGGTTAGCTATAGCGATGATTTTACCCATTAGCACTTAAAAATTTTGAACCGTAAAAATACAACTATTTATGGTATCTAAAAACGGAAATTGTTAACATTAATAAATAAAAAAGCCAAAGGAATTATCCTTTGGCTTTGCTGGTAAAGACTGCTATAATTACTAACGGATAACTAACTTTTTTGATGTTGTATAGTTGTCCGATTGCATTTGAACAATGTACATGCCCGATGGTAATGCTGATAGGTTTACTTGTTTGGTGTAAAAGCCAGTGTTGTTGGTTACGTCGGTTTCAAAAACCTTAGCACCTGCTACTGTGTAAACGCTTACTGTGTTTTTTTCGGCTACTGTATTTTTTAGGTCATACAGTAGTGTAATTTTTTTATCGTTGGTAGGGTTAGGATAAAAACTGAAACTTACATTGTTGTTAAGTGCTTTTAGCCCTGCTGTAGCAGAAACATTCTTATACTTAAAGCTTAAATTTCCTGTACTTGAACCTCCAAACGATGTAAAGTACATTCTGTAAACAGTGCCATCATTATGTTTTACATAAAATGTTGTTTCAGGATCAATATCATAACTAAATGTATCCATGTTGAACGATTTCCAATCGTCACCCACTGTATTAATATCTTCCGAGTAAGCCTCATCATTAGGCATTGTTGGGTTTTCATCTGTAGCACCTGTTTCATCTATTTGTGCAACAGTTACTGTAGCTTCGTTATGCAATGCACCTGTTACAAGGTACATTACTGGTGCATCGTCCTCACCAATATTACCATAATATCTGCCAAATACAATATCCCATTCTGCATCTTCTGGTGCTACGGTTACTGTATCATCAGTAGTTAATGAGAAGTAGTTGAATGCGTTGTTGGAGGATCCGTTGAGTATTGTAGTGGTAGTATCTTCACTCCACTCAGTACCCGACCAAGTAGCGTATTTAATAGTATAACCACCAAAATAATCTTCGATTATCATTTTTTTGTACGATTCATCGGTATACTTCAATACAAAAATAATACTTCCTGTAACGTGGTGCGTAGCAGGGTTATATTCGCCCCAACCATAAGTTGCCGAGCCATTATCAAAAGCTCCTGTTGCCCATACTGTTTCGGAGTTGTATACAGGCGTCCAAGTATCTTCCTGAGTCACGTCAATAGTGCCCCAATCATTAATATTGTCCGAAGCCTCAAAAACTTGTATGCCTCTGCTGTCGTTTACACGGATACCAATATCCATACTGCTAATTCTCAAAAATGCTAAATCCCACGTATTGGTAGCTACTGCTGTTTGTGAGTTGTCGGCAAATTTGTAATATACCTGATTGGTATACGAAGGTTCTAACGCTACACTAACCGTAGTGTACTGGGCAAAACTTATTATACCTGTAAATAGTGATGCTACTAATAGTAATGCTTTTTTCATCATTTAGTTTATTTAGATTTATTAAAAATAGTGATTGTTTTGGCAAATATACTATTTTATTTATATCAATTCTAAATAAATGAAATAAAAAAACTGATAGTTTTTACTACCAGTTTTTATCCATAAAAAGGGGTATTGCTACTTGTTTTTCTTTGCTTTAATCATAGCTTCAAGCATATCCCACATTTCTTCGGGTACAGCTTCTAGCAAGTTAAATTGCCCTGCGCCTTTTAGCCATTCGCCACCATCTATCGTAATTACTTCACCGTTTATGTATGCCGAAAAATCAGAAACTAAATAGGCTGCGAGATTGGCTAACTCTTGGTGGTCGCCTACACGTTTTAGTGGTACTTTTTTAGCAAGATCAAATTTTTCCTTTAAATCGCCAGGCAATAACCTGTCCCACGCCCCTTTAGTAGGGAACGGTCCAGGAGCAATAGCATTGGAGCGGATGCCATACTTAGCCCACTCCACAGCAAGGCTACGCGTCATGGCTAACACACCAGCTTTTGCTGTAGCACTAGGTACTACGTATGCCGAGCCCGTCCATGCATAGGTGGTAACAATGTTTAATATGCTTGTATTTTCCTGTTTTGTATCTATCCAATGTTTACCAAACGCCAGCGTACAGTTTTTAGAGCCTTTAAGTACAATATCAATAATAGTATCAAAAGCATTGGCAGATAACCGCTCGGTAGGCGATATAAAATTACCCGCAGCATTATTTAGTAAAACATCTACACGCCCATAAGCATCCAATACCGTTTGTAACATTGCTTCCACTTCGTTGTAATGGCGTACATCACATTGTACTGCAAGGCATTTTCCATTTGTTTCTGCTTCTAACTCTTTGGCTGTGGTTTGTAGCTTTTCTAGGTTACGCGATGTTATGGCAACCTTTGCGCCCAATTCCATAAAGTACTTGGTCATAGATTTTCCCAATCCGCTACCACCGCCAGTTATTACTATTATTTTATCTTGTAGCGCATCATCACGCAACATTTTGCTTGTATAGTTCATTATATAATATCATTTGTTATAACTGTAAAGATACTAATTAATAAAAAGCAGTATAGCTATTACTTTATGTTTGTAGGCTATGGTATTTGTTGCGCTACGCAGTAGTTTTATAATAAGTGTTTGATTAATTCAAGTTGTACTACGTTGCTTGTGTAGTGGATAATGCTTGCTAAGCAGAAGTAAAGTTTAGCTATGCGTTAACTCTGTAATGATTGCCTCGTGTTGTGGAAACTGTGCTATTAGTATTGCCCTAGTAGGCATTACAAAATCATCAAAGTCAAATCCGGGGGCTACAGTACATCCCACTAAAGAATAAGCATTTTCATTTACAACCCTTGCGGCAAACCAACTATTACCAGGAACAATTAACTGTGGTACTTCGCCATTGGCAAAATTACGACCGATAATATGCTCGGAATATTCGCCTGTTGCTGAAATGATATGCAAGTGAATTGTAGCACCATCATAAAAATGCCAGATTTCGTCTTGTTTTATTTTATGAAATGCAGAAAAAGTATCTGAGGTTAACATAAAATAAATACACGTGGAGTAATTTCTTTTTCCGCTGTATTCAGGGTTTAGGCTATCGGTAGTAATTTCTCCTTTACTCCTGTACGTTTCTTTAAAATAGCCTCCTTCAGGATGCGGTTTCAAATCTAATGCTTTGATAATTGCTTCTTTCCGATTCATCCTTTGTGGGTTTTAATAGTAAAGCTAATTATATAGTATCAATATTTTTTTAAGATGTTGACAATTATATAATTAGCTTTTTTGTTGTCTGCTGACACGTTTTTGTCGGGATGACTGGATTCGAACCAGCGACCCCTAGCACCCCATGCTAGTACGCTACCAGGCTGCGCTACATCCCGATTCCTTATTAAATAAGGTGTGCAAATATATTAGTTTTTACCTAAAAAATAAATAATAATTGCAGTTATACGCCAATAAAAATAGCTACTTCTGCATTTTCCCAGTCGTGGCTGCGCTCATCGTACACCTCAAAGTCTGCTTTATAAGCACGAACCACATCCGATTTCCAGATTTTTTGCCATTCGGAACCAATACAGTCAGGCATTTTACCCTTTGCAGTAAATTTTACAAAATTACCAGCGGGAATAACTACGCTTTGCATACCTTCTGGTACAACCGATTCTGGAGCTACGCTACAACCTATAAAATAGGCGTATGGCTGTGTATGGTCGCCATCATAATTATGATATACAGCGTATACTTTATTATCAATACGATTAGGAATTTTAGCAAACCAGCCGCCTTTTTCAAACTCCTGCCAAAGTTGTCCGCAATCTTGCATTGCCTGCCCATTGGCATTGGTTGTTTTATTAGGGAGTGCTATACCTGTAAGGTAAATAGTATCTAAATGGTGTTTTTCCATCTTATTCTTCTTCAAAACCTTTAATTAAAACATCTAGTATTTTAATAGCAGCCTCGCTAATTTTAGTACCAGGTCCAAACACGGCAACGGCACCCGACTCAAAGAGGTACTCGTAGTCCTGTGCAGGAATAACGCCACCTACTATTACCATAATATCCTCTCTGCCATATTTTTTGAGCTCTGCAATAACCTGTGGTACTAAAGTTTTGTGCCCTGCTGCTAACGATGATACGCCTAAAATGTGTACATCGTTTTCTACGGCTTGTTTTGCTGCTTCGGCAGGTGTTTGGAAAAGTGGACCAATATCTACATCAAAACCTACATCGGCATAACCTGTTGCTACTACTTTGGCACCTCGGTCGTGTCCGTCTTGCCCCATTTTGGCAATCATTATTCTCGGACGACGTCCTTCCAGTTTTGCAAATTCGTCGGCTAACTGTTTTGCTTTTTCAAAACTCTCGTCGTTTTTAATTTCTTTACTATACACGCCGCTAAATGATTTTATTTGTGCTTTATACCTGCCATATACTGTTTCGAGCGCATCGCTAATTTCGCCTAATGTAGCTCTGTGTCGTGCTGCATCTACAGCTAACGCTAATAGGTTTCCTTCGCCTGTTTTTGCAGCTTTGGTAAGTTTATCAAGACATTCAGCTACTTTATTACTATCACGACTTGCCTTTATTGCCTCCAAGCGTTCTATTTGCTGGCGGCGCACCATTTGGTTATCTACGTCCAATATGTGTAATGGGTCTTCCTTTTCCAGTCGGTATTTATTTACCCCAACAATAATATCCTGTGTACTATCAATACGAGCCTGTTTGCGTGCCGCAGCCTCTTCAATACGCAACTTGGGTATGCCCGCTTCAATAGCTTTGGTCATACCACCAAGCTCTTCCACTTCTTCAATTAATGCCCATGCTTTGTGTGCAATTTCGTTGGTAAGGCTTTCTACGTAGTAACTGCCTGCCCAAGGGTCTACCGTTTTTGTTATTTTGGTTTCTTCTTGTAAAAATATTTGTGTGTTACGCGCTATACGTGCCGAGAAATCGGTAGGTAATGCAATAGCTTCATCTAAGGCATTGGTGTGTAACGATTGTGTTCCGCCAAAGGCTGCTGCTGCTGCCTCTATACAGGTACGTGCCACATTATTAAACGGGTCTTGCTCTGTTAAGCTCCAGCCACTGGTTTGGCAGTGGGTACGCAAGGCAAGCGATTTTTTATTTTCGGGATTAAATTGTTGTAATAGTTTTGCCCAAAGCATACGCCCTGCACGCATTTTGGCAATTTCCATAAAGTGGTTCATACCAATAGCCCAAAAAAATGATAGGCGGGGTGCGAATTTATCTATTTTCATACCTGCTGCCAGCCCTGTACGAATGTATTCTAGACCGTCGGCAAGGGTATATGCAAGTTCAATATCGGCAGTAGCGCCTGCTTCCTGCATGTGGTAGCCCGATATACTAATGGAGTTGAACTTGGGCATATTTTTACTGGTATATTCAAATATATCAGCAATAATTTTCATGGATGGGGCAGGAGGGTAGATGTAGGTATTACGTACCATAAACTCCTTTAAAATATCGTTTTGTATGGTACCCGAAAGTAGCGCTGGTTGTACGCCCTGCTCTTCGGCTGCTACAATATAAAATGCCATAATGGGGAGTACCGCACCATTCATGGTCATGGAAACTGACATTTCTCCCAATGGTATTTGGTCAAAAAGCACTTTCATATCTTCAACGCTATCTATGGCAACGCCCGCTTTACCAACATCGCCTACTACACGTTCGTGGTCACTATCGTACCCGCGGTGTGTGGCTAAATCAAAAGCTACCGATAGTCCTTTTTGCCCTGCGGCGAGGTTACGGCGGTAAAAGGCATTACTTTCTTCGGCTGTAGAGAAGCCTGCATACTGGCGTATAGTCCATGGGCGGCGTACGTACATGGTACTGTACGGACCGCGCAAATTGGGAGCAAATCCTGCTGCAAATCCTATATGCTCTAATTTTTCAATATCGTTGGCAGTGTACTCCTGTTTTACTTCAATATTTTCGGCAGTTGTAAACATGTCTGCTTTTGCAGCAGTACTTTGGTTGGTACTCTTGTTTAACTGTATATGTTGGAGGTCTTTTCGTTTCATTATAAATCGTTATAAAGTTAACCCTCGTTTTTTTCTGAATCCAATCGTTCCTTTTCTATGGCTTCGGCAAGTCGCTTTTCAATGATGGGCGATATAAGTGTTTTTTTTGCATCGGTTTTTACAAACGGATACAACTCGAGTTCGCCACTCATTCGGTCGTTCTTATTGGGGTATTTATTGGTACCCAACAATACTTCTTTACCACTATTAAAAAGCTCCTGCTCTTTTGTAGCACTTTCTTGTATTTTGCGTTGTATAGTGCCTTCTTTTAGTTGTGATAAGAAGCCTCCGTTTGCTTCGATATCTTTAAAGAGTACTAGTGCTTTTTCAGCTAATTGCTGTGTTAGCTCTTCAATATAGTAAGCCCCATCGGCAGGATTATCTACTTTATCAAAATAACTTTCGTGTTTTAATACCAGTAGCTGGTTGCGTGCAATACGGTCGCCAAACTCGTTGTCTTTATGGTATAAAGCGTCATAAGGTAAATTGGCTACGGCATTTGCCCCACCTAAAATAGCACTCATACACTCGGTAGTAGTACGGAGCATATTGGTGTTATAATCGTATAGAGTTTTGTTGCGTTTGGTGGGTGTTGCTATAATATGGCACTCGTGTGTATGCCCGTACTCTTTTGCTATTGTTCTAAATAATTGGCGTAACGCCCGTAGTTTAGCTATCTCAAAAAAGTAGTTTGTACCAACGGTTACTTGTAAAACAATAGGTTGGCTAATGGTTGCCACAGCATTAAAATACTCGTTGGTGTGTGCTAGTGTATAGGCTAGTTGTTGTACCATATTAGCTCCTGCGTTTTGGTAGAGGCTACCATCTACACTTAAAAAGCTGATGTTGGTACAGGCTATTGCTATGGTGTTTAGCGCATCAAGATCTTTATCTTTTTTATCGAACCAATTCCCCTCTTTAGCCAATCTTCCAATGGGGTCGAGCTGTACGTATATGGTTGCCTCTTTACTCTTTGCAACAGCGTTAATTCGCTTTACGAAATCGATTGCAAAGAAACCTAAATGTAGGTAAACATGAATGTTTTTTAAAGGAATCCCGTTTAGCAGCTTTTCTATATCTGTTTTAGTGTCTTCTATTGTAAAACGAATGCTTTCGGCACCGCGCTGTAATGTGTCATTTGCTCTGGCAATAGATTTCTCTACATTAAATACAAATATATTTTGGCAAATGTTAAAGCTTGCTGCTTTTGTTCCAGCAGGTATAGGGGTAGTAAAATTGTCGTTATGGTAAAAAGGTTTTACTTTAATCCCTTCTGGGCTTTCCCATACTAATGTATCGTTATAATCGGCACCTTTTAAGTCTGCCTGTATTTGTTGTTTCCATTCTTTGGATGATACAGAATCAAAACCGTTAAATAGTTTTTCGCTCATGCACAAAAGTTTTTAAAGTGATTTATTCGCTTTCCTCAGCGTTTTCTTCAAACTCTATTATATATATATCTTCGTTATCGCGCTTCATGTAGTATTGTTCGCGCGCGTATTTTTCCGTTTGTTCTGGATTTTTTAGTTGTTTTATACTAATACTATCCTTTTTTATTTCCTGAATGTAATAAGCCTTATTTTCTTCTAACTCTTCAATTTCGTTGTCCAATACAGGATGCTCAAAATACAAGGAATAATTATCTATAAAAACCATCCATATAATAAAAAACAAGCCAACCAATACGTATCTGTTTCCTATTATCTTCAGGAAAGGGTACTTCTCGGTTAATTTGCCTAAAGGTTTCATGGTATTGGTTTATAAATAAGTACAAAATAATACTTTTTTCTGACGTAGTTGTGTAAAGTATAGCTATTTGTACCGAATGTGTTTTTTTGGTATGTTTTTAAGTCAATCGTTGGTTTATTACTGCCCGTACAACATCTATAGCTACTGTATTGTATTTATCGTTAGGTATAATAATATCGGCATGGGCTTTAGTTGGCTCTATAAACTGCTCGTGCATTGGTTTTAGGGTAGTTTGGTAACGATTTAATACCTCGTCCATATCACGACCTCTCTCGGCAATATCTCGTTTTAAACGACGGATTAATCTTTCGTCAGAATCGGCATGTACATAAATTTTAATATCAAACATATCTCTTAGCTGGGGGCTAGCCAATATAAGGATGCCCTCTATAATCATTACCTTTCGGGGGTGCGTAATTACAGTATCTTTTGTTCTGTTGTGGGTAACAAACGAATATACGGGTTGCTCTATTGTTTTGCCTTTTCGTAATTTTTTTAAATGCTCTGTTAGCAATTCAAAATCAATAGCTCTCGGATGGTCAAAGTTTATTTTAGCCCTGTCCTCAAAACTAAGCTCTGAATTATCTTTATAATACGAGTCTTGCGATATTATACCCACTTCGCTAGCAGGTAGTTCATTCATTATCTGGTGTACAACAGTAGTTTTACCGCTTCCGGTACCGCCTGCAATTCCTATGATAAGCATCTGTAGATAGTATTGTTTTATGTTTTGCAAAAGTAGCAATTCTCAACAGGCATTTTATGTTAAACCTTATTTTATATTAATATTTAATATAAAGAATCATATAACTCCATCTTTAAACGTATACTACTGAGTTAATGTAAAGTTTTATTTAGTAATAAACAAAGGTTTAGTTGAACGTGTTACCCAAATTGTATTGCAATAGCTTAAAGCTGAATGAATAAATTAAAATTTAAATATGAAGTTATAATATAACTCGTAAAATCTTGATTTTAAATGTAATATTCCTGTTAAAACAATTGATTAACAATAGCTTAATGTTAATTTTATTTCCACGAAACTATGGCTCGTGCTTAGGTTAATACATTTGTTGACATTCTTTTATTTAGATGCTATAAACTAAAATATTAAAATTAAAGCTATGGTGAAAAAAGTACAAAATTTATGGCAACGTTTATTTTTAATGGCGTTGTTTTTTACGGTTACCCTTTCCTACGGTCAGGTACCTAATGCTGCTACTGCAACAGCAGGAACGGCAGAAATACCTAATGGTTTTACTGCCAACTGGAATGCAGAGGCAAATGCCACAGGATATTACCTAGACGTAAGCGAATCGGCAACCTTTGGTAGCGGTACGTTTGCCTCTAACCTAATTATCTCAGAGTATGGAGAAGGTAGTGGTGGAAATAAAAAATACGTTGAAATTTTTAACGGTACAGGTGCAGCGGTAGACTTAGCCAATTATAAGATATGGAGAATATCTAACGGTGGGAGTTGGCCAGAAGCAGAGGTGTCGCTTTCGGGTACACTAGCCGACGGCGCTACATATGTTATTGCCAATAACAATACAGACGTATTTAATGCTGACATGACTAGTACTACCATTAATCATAATGGTGATGATGCTGTAGGGCTTGCTTGGAATGGTGGTAGTGGTGCTACATATAATCTTATTGACGCGGTAGGTAATGGTGTTGACCCTGGGACAGCATGGAGTGTTGCAGGTGTTAGTGGTGCAACTAAAGATAAAATATTGATTAGAAAATCATCTGTTTTAAACCCTAATACGGATTGG
Organism: Flavobacterium litorale; assembly: GCF_019613795.1. Taxonomy (NCBI): domain Bacteria; kingdom Pseudomonadati; phylum Bacteroidota; class Flavobacteriia; order Flavobacteriales; family Flavobacteriaceae; genus Flavobacterium; species Flavobacterium litorale. The sequence continues at coordinate 128,075 of NZ_CP080429.1, read as the reverse complement.
GACGATTCCAGAGGTACGAATGTTGATAATTCAGAGTGGATTGTTTCATCGTTTACATACAACAGTACTGCACAAACCACAGATTTGGGTTCTCATACTTTTGATGGTGGCTTTACGCCATCTTTCGTAGCGGGTTATGACGGACTGGATGTAGGAAATGTAACATCATACATGGTAACAGGTTTGGAGCCTGGAACAACATATTATTACAGAGTTAGAGCTTACAACACTTCGGGGGCAGCAGACAATTCAAATACAATACAAGTTACAACGTCGGTTTGTGGCGTGGTAGCTTTACCAACAGCAGATCCACAATCGTTATGTGCCGATGATGCTACCGTAGCTAATTTAACAATTACTACAGGAGCAATGCCACAGTGGTACGCAGCCGAAACAGGTGGTACAGCATTAGCAACAGATACAGCTGTAACAACAGGTGTATACTATGTATCGCAAACCGTTGATGGTTGCGAAAGTGAAAGAGCAGCCGTTGCAGTAGTAATAAAACCTACGCCAGCTATGCCAACAGTTACTAACTTAGAAATTTGTGGTGCAGCTACCGTAGCCGATTTAACAGTTACCGCAGGCGATATGCCACAATGGTATACAGCCGAAACAGGCGGTACAGCATTAGCAACAGATACAGCTGTAACAACAGGAACATATTACGTATCGCAAACTGTAGATGATTGCGAGAGCGAAAGAGCAATGGTTGAAGTAACAATAAAAGCCATACCAGTAGCACCAACAGCCGATGCACAAGCATTTTGTGGTGCAACTACGGTAGCCGATTTAATGGTTACAGCAGGCAATATGCCACAGTGGTACGCAGCCGAAACGGGTGGTATGGCATTAGTAACAGGTGCAGCTGTGACAACAGGTGTGTACTACGCATCGCAAACTGTAGATGGTTGCGAAAGTGAAAGAACAGCCGTGGCAATAACAGTAAACGATATACCAGAGGTACCAACAGCCGATGCACAAGCATTTTGTGGTGCAGCTACCGTGGCCGATTTAATGGTTACAGCTGGCGATATGCCACAGTGGTACGCAGCCGAAACAGGTGGTATGCCATTAGCAACAGATACTGACCTTACAACAACAATGTACTATGTATCGCAAACCGTAAATGGATGCGAAAGTGAAAGAGCAATGGTTAACGTAACAGTAAACCCAATACCAGATGCACCTACAGTAGATGCAAACGTACAAGAGTTCTGTAATGTGGCAACTCTTGCCGATATAGCAACAAACGGAGAAAACATACTTTGGTACGAAACCCTTACAGACGGTACTGCATTAGCAAATGATATGGCACTTACAGAAGGTACAACGATTTACTATGCATCGCAAACTGTTGATGGATGCGAAAGTACAGCGCGTACAGCCGTTGCCGTAGTGCTTACTATTACTGTAGCACCTATAGTAACAGATTTAACATATTGCGGAGCAACAACAGTTGCTGATTTAATGGTTACGGAAGAAGAAGCAATACAATGGTATAACGTAGCAACAGGTGGAACAGCACTGGCAACAGATGCAGCTGTAACAACAGGAATATACTACGCATCGCAAACTATGGATGGTTGTGAAAGCGAAAGAGCAATGGTTAGCGTAACCGTAAACGATATACCAGTAGCACCAACAGCCGATGCGCAAACATTTTGTGGTGCGGCAACGGTAGCTGATTTGATGGCTGCAGGTGATATGCCAATGTGGTACGATATGCCAACTGGCGGAACAGCTTTAGCCATGACAGACGCCCTTACAACAGGTATGTACTATGTATCGCAAACCGTAAATGGATGTGAAAGTGAAAGAACAATGGTTAACGTAACGGTAAACCCAATACCAGTAGCACCAACAGCCGATGCACAAACATTTTGTGGTGCGGCAACAGTAGCTGACCTTATGGTAGCAGGCGATATGCCAATGTGGTACGATATGGAAACAGGTGGAACGGCTTTAGCTATGACCGATGCTCTTACAACAGGAATGTATTACGTATCGCAAATCGTAAATGATTGTGAGAGTGAAAGAACAATGGTTAACGTAACCGTAAACGATATACCGATGATGCCAACAGCCGATGCACAGACGTTTTGCGGAATGGCAACAGTAGCTGACTTAATGGTAACATCTGGCGATATGCCAATGTGGTATGCTACCGAAACAGGAGGCGATGCACTAACTATGACAGATGCTCTTACAACAGGAACATACTATGTATCGCAAACGATTAACGGATGTGAAAGTCCACGTGCAATGATTGATGTAACGGTTAATGCTATTCCCGAAGCACCTATGGCAGAAGAAGTACAGGTATTTTGTAATGCAGCAACCGTAGCCGAAATAATAATAATGGGTGAGAACTTAGTATGGTACGCTTCAGCAGCCGGTGATACGACTGTGAGTATTGATACTCCATTATCTGAAGGAACTACTATCTATTACGCATCACAAACCATAAACGGTTGTGAGAGTGCAAGAACTGCGGTAGCAGCCGTACTTACTGTAAATGATGTACCAACGGTAGATGCACAAACATTCTGTGGCTTTACAACAGTAGCCGATTTAATAGCGGAAGGTACAATAATGCCACAATGGTATGATGCAGTAGCAGGAGGTGTACCTTTAACCCCAGAAACAATACTAACAACAGGAACATACTATGTATCGCAAATGATAAACGAGTGCGAGAGTTTACGTGCAGCCGTAGAGGTTACCGTAAATGTTACACCAATGCCTGTAGGCGATGCTACACAAGAATTTAATGCAGGAGATACAATTGCCGACCTTGATGTAACAGGAGATAACTTGGTTTGGTATGCTGATGAAGCACTTACTATGATAATAGATACTACTACCGAGCTTGTAGATGGTGCTACCTATTACGCGGTAGCTAACAACGGCGATTGCCCAAGTGTAGCACTGGCAGTAACAGCAGATGAGGTATTGAGTACACCAACACTTACTAAAGCTAACTTTACACATTACCCCAACCCTGTTAACGATGTGCTTAACCTAGAGTTTAGCGAAAACATTACAACAGTAATTGTTTACAATTTATTAGGGCAACCAGTACTAGAGCGTAATACTAATGGTACTACCGTACAGGTAGACATGACAAGCCTATTGGCAGGAACTTATATTGTAAGAGCTGCAAGCGCTAACAAAACAACATCGTTTAAAGTACTTAAAAACTAAACGATTGTTTATAACAACCAAAAGCCCCGTGCCATTGGCACGGGGCTTTTTATTTACAGTATATTTCAAATTTTTATTAAAGCTATTTAATCAAATTCAGACGTAAAAAAAAGTTTTACGCTAGGGTATTTTTGTTGCGCCATCTGTATCGAAAATTCAGAATCGGCAAGAAAAACCAATTGCCCATATTTATCTTTAGCCATAAACTTTTGCTTTATTCGTTTAAACTCGGCAAATTCATTGTTTTTAGGGTCATCGGGTTTTACCCAACACGCTTTGTGTACAGGGAAATTCTCGTACGAACATTTTGCACCATATTCGTGCTCCAATCGGTATTGTATTACCTCATACTGTAGTGCACCTACAGTACCAATAACCTTACGGTTATTCATCTCTAAAGTAAAAAGCTGGGCTACCCCTTCGTCCATAAGCTGGTTAATACCCTTGTCAAGTTGTTTTGCCTTTAAAGGGTCTGCATTATTGATATATCTAAAATGCTCTGGCGAAAAACTAGGTATGCCTTTAAAACTCATTTGCTCACCTTCGGTAAGCGTATCACCAATTTTAAAGTTACCTGTATCGTGTAATCCCACAATATCTCCAGGGTACGATACATCTACAATTTCTTTTTTCTCCGCAAAAAAAGCATTCGGGCTCGAAAATTTCAAATTCTTTTTTAACCTCACATGCAAGTAAGGTTTGTTACGCTCAAAAGTACCCGATACTATTTTTACAAACGCAATCCTATCGCGGTGTTTAGGGTCCATATTGGCATGTATCTTAAATACAAAACCCGAAAATTTATCTTCATTAGGCGTTACCGTACGCGAATCAGAATCTTTAGGTCGTGGTGTAGGCGCAATATCAATAAAACAATCCAATAACTCACGCACCCCAAAATTATTTAATGCCGAACCAAAAAATACAGGCTGCAAATCGCCTTTAAGGTAGGCATCTCTATCAAATGGCGGGTATACCTCGTCTATAAGTTCTAATTCTTCACGCAACGTTTCGGCAGGCTTAGCTCCAATAAGTTTTTCCAATTCAGGATTTTCAATATCAGAAAAAGCAATGGTTTCCTCAATATTCTTACGACTATCGCCACTAAATAGGTTAATGTTCTTTTCCCAAATGTTATAAATACCCTGAAAATCGTAGCCCATACCAATAGGGAAGCTCAGCGGTGTAACCGTAAGCCCGAGTTTTTGTTCCACTTCATCCATAAGGTCAAAAGCATCTTTACCCTCACGGTCTAACTTATTAATAAAAACCAGCATAGGTATGTTTCGCATACGGCAAACCTTAACCAGTTTTTCCGTTTGTTCCTCAACACCTTTGGCAACATCAATTACAACAATAACACTATCTACGGCAGTTAACGTACGGAAGGTATCTTCGGCAAAATCTTTGTGACCTGGAGTATCAAGAATATTTATTTTCTTATTCTTATAATTAAATGCCAGTACCGATGTAGCTACGGATATACCCCTTTGGCGTTCAATCTCCATAAAGTCACTCGTAGCACCCTTTTTAATCTTGTTGCTTTTTACAGCTCCAGCTTCTTGTATGGCACCACCAAAAAGCAATAATTTTTCGGTAAGCGTTGTTTTACCCGCATCGGGGTGCGATATAATTCCAAATGTCCGTCTTCTGTCAATTTCTTCCGTAAAACCCATGGTTGTAATTTTCCTTTAGCATTTAAAAATCGTGCAAAAATAGCTTTTAAATTCATTATATTCATAAGAAATAGCCAGTAACTGTGTAAAAACTGTAGTGCTAAGTGTGTTGAATATGCTTGAAAATGTTACTTTTACAAAAGCTGTATGACGATGTTGTGGAAAAGAAAAATAATATGAAAGAAAAATGAAGCTCTTTTTTACCGTTTTAAAAGGGTATTTACCGCTACTGTTTGTGCTGTTTGCGCAAAATATTGTAGCACAACAGGACCCACAATATACCCAGTACATGTACAATACGCTTACTGTAAATCCTGCTTATACAGGCTCTACAGAGGGGTTGGATGCTACGTTACAGCACCGCTCGCAATGGATAGGTATTGATGGTGCACCACAAACACAAGCATTTACCATACACTCGCCTATATGGAACGATAAAGTGGGCTTGGGTTTGAGTGCTACTAACGAGCGTATAGGTCCTACAGATGAGTTTTATGTTAACGGTAATTTTTCCTATACATTATATTTTGGCGCAGAGGGCAGGCTTGCTTTTGGGTTAAAAGCAGGTGCTAGGGTATTGAACATTGATTGGTCGCGTGGGCGATTTTTTCAAGAGGGCGACCCTTTACTCAATAACAATATTAACAACAGAATATCGGCTACTATAGGCTCGGGTATTTATTATTATACCAGTAAATGGTATGCAGGTGTATCCATCCCGAATTTTTTACGCGATAATTATTACGATGATATACAGGAAACGGTAGTTTCGGACAGGTTGCATTATTACGTTATAGGAGGATATGTTTTCGACTTATCGGACAGTGTAAAATTTAAACCTGCTGTTTTGGGTAAAATAGTATCAGGCTCTCCAATAACAGTAGATGTGTCAGCGAACTTCCTCTTACAAGAAAAACTTACGTTAGGGCTTGCCTACCGCTGGGACGATGCCATGAGTGCATTGGCGGGTTTCCAAATTACAGAAAAATTCTTTTTGGGCTACTCGTACGATTATTCGGTAACCGAATTAAACAAGTACAACGATGGTTCGCATGAGTTGATATTGCGTTTCCAGTTACAGCCTAAAACCAAACGTATTAAATCGTCCCGATTCTTTTAAACAAAACAGTCTATGAAAAGAATACTACTTATAACCTGTTTATTGTTTAGCATAACCACTTGTTTTGCACAGTACAAACTCAAAAAAGCCGATAAGCTGTTTGATGCTATGGCGTATGTAGATGCTGCCAAAGCCTACCAATCGTACATAGATGCTGGCTACACTCCCACAAAACAAACAAAACTAAAAATTGCCGATACCTACTATTATATTAACAACTACCAACAAGCACAGAACTGGTATGAAAAGAGTGATATTGCTAATTTAGATGAAGCTCATTTACATAGATACATACAAGCATTACGCGTCACCGAGCAGTACCAAAAAGCCGATAATGTGTTGCAAAATCATTTAGAGCAGGCAGGTAATATGGATTTATTGAAGCGATTTAAACGCGAAAAAAAGCAACTGGATAGTATTAATACAACACCACCGTTATACAGTATAATTAACCTTGCTAGTAATAGTACTAAAGCCGATTTTGGTACTGCTTTTTATGGCAATAAAATTGTTTTCTCGTCCAGTAAAGATACAGCCCATTTAGGAGGCAGAAAATACCAATGGAACGAACAACCATTTTTAGATTTATATGTTGCCGAGTACAACGCTGCCGATAGTTCTTTTACGAACGAGGAAAAGTTTATGCGCAAAGCACAAACACGCTACCATAATTCGTCAGTAGCTTTTACACCCGATTTACAAACCGTTTATTACAGTACCAATACCGTAACGGCTTACGATAGGCTTAATAGCGCCAACGATGGTACAAACAATATACGCATTGTAAAAGGTACTATAGCCGACGAGAAAATAACAGATACTCAAGTGCTACCGTTTAATAACATTAACTACTCCGTAGCGCACCCTGCATTAAGTGCCGATGGCAAATACCTGTTTTTTACGAGCGATATGCCTGGCGGGTACGGCGAAACCGATATTTACGTTGTTACTATTAATGATGATGGTACGTATGGTGCGCCCAAAAACCTTGGTGCAACTATAAATACAGCAGGAAAAGAAATGTTTCCGTTTGTAAACGACGAAACGCTCTATTTTGCATCCGATGGTCATTATGGGTTGGGCGGATTGGATATTTTTGAAAGCACTATAAAAGCCGATATGACTTTTACAGACCCCAAAAACGCAGGAAAACCTGTAAATAGCAACCGCGATGATTTTGCTTATAGTATTGATAAGCAAAATAACTATGGTTATTTCTCATCCAACCGAAGTGGTGGTAAAGGGGATGACGATATTTATTACTTTACCAAACAAAAGCCACCTTGTATTCATACACTTACAGGTATTGTAACCGATGCCAATAGCGGAGCACCTATTGCAGGTGTTACTGTAATTGCCGAAGGAAATCATGATAAAGTTGGACAAGTAGTAACAAATGATGCAGGCGTATATACCATACCAGACGTTCCTTGCAATTACTATATAATGGTTACAGCATCTAAAGCAAATTATAGTAAAGATGAGAAAGATACCGAAACGCCTGGCAGACCCTCTGGGGAAGTGAAAATAGATTTGCAACTAGTTAATTTTAAAGACCTTGTTGTTAAAGAAGATAACGTAGAGAAAATTAAAATAGAACCTATTTATTTTGATTTCGATAAATCGGATATTACGCCACAAGCAGCAAAAGAGCTCGATAAGGTAGTATACGTACTAGATAATTTTCCTGAAATAATTATAAAAATAGAATCCCATACCGATTCGAGAGGGAACGATGCCTATAACAAACGCCTTTCCGAGAGGAGGGCACAAGCCACTTACAACTACATTATGGCTAAAGGTATAGCACCAAAGCGCATAATAAGTGTTACAGGTTACGGAGAATCGCAATTACGCAACAAATGCAGCAACGGTGTGCAGTGTACCGAAGAAGAACACCTGTACAACAGGCGGTCTGATTTTATAATTGTCCAAAAATAAAATACACCAAACCCATAGCAGTATTTTATTTTAATGTTTTAGCCTTTAAATTGTTGTATTATCTTAATGAATTATTACTTTTGTTGGTCGCAAAAAAGCTGCTGTATTTTATACTAATACGTAGCTAAGTACGTTTACTAACCGAGTTATTAAGTGTTATAAATTTTAACAACAATGAAATTAAAAAAGGTTCTTTTAAGTTTATGCTTATGTGTTGTAGCAACAATGGCTGCGCAGCAACAAAATAAAGAGGTTTTATTTACCATAGATGGAAATCCGTATTATACCAACGAGTTTGTAAGAGTATATAACAAAAACCTTGAACTGGTAAAAGACGATTCTCAAAAAGATTTAGATAATTATCTTGACCTTTTTATAGGCTATAAACTAAAAGTAAATAAAGCAAACAAGCTTGGTTTGCAAAACGGCAAAAAGTACCTAAACGAGTTAAAATCGTACCGCATACAATTATCTAAAAACTACCTTACTGATACAAAAGTAACCGACGAACTTATTAGAGAAGCCTACGAACGCTCTAAAAAAGAAATCAACGCATCGCATATTCTGTTTATGGTAGGCGAAAATGCAGAACCTGCCGACACGCTTAAAGCGTACAACAAAGCAATGGATGTGCGTAAAAAAATACTAGCTGGGCAAGACTTTGGTAAACTTGCAGCACAATACTCTGAGGATCCATCAGCAAAACAAAATGAAGGCAACTTAGGGTATTTTTCAGTATTCAGAATGGTATACAAGTTTGAAAATGGTGCTTATAGCACACCAAAAGGAGAAGTATCTATGCCAATACGCACTCGTTTTGGATACCATTTAATAAAAGTAAATGATGTACGAGAGAACAGAGGTGATATTACTGCGGCTCATATAATGATACTAAAGCCAAGAAAAGAAGATGCTGAACAAGAAGCTAAGGCAAAACAAACCATAGACGAAATATACCAAAAGCTAAAACAAGGTGAAGATTTTGAAAGCCTTGCTAAGCAATTCTCACAAGATAAATCTACCGCACCAGTAGGAGGGAGGCTTAACAAATTTAGTTCGGGAGAGTTAAGTTCGGTAACTTTTGAAGACCAAGCGTTTGCATTAAAAACCGAAGGCGAGTACTCAAAACCATTTCAGTCAGAGTACGGATGGCATATCGTAAAACTAATCGAAAAACATCCAGCAAAACCTTTTGAAGATTTAAAAGCAGAATTTGAGGGTAGAATTAAACGCGACGACCGCTCTAAGTTAATTGCAGCCTCGATGACTGAAAAGTTGAGAGCAAAATATACAATAGACAGAAACGAAAAGGTATACGAAAAAGTATTAAAAACACTAAACGATAAGGTATACACAAAATCCTGGACGATACCTGCCGATAGCGATATTTTAGATAAAACATTAGTGACTATTAATAACGATAAGCAACTTAAGGTAAAAGGATATTTAGATTATCTGGCCTCACACCAAACTGCTGTTGCACCTTTAAAACCGTTAGGCAAATATGCTCAGAATGTATTTGATAAATACATAAACGAAGAGCTAGCTACTTACTATGATGATAACTTGGAAAGAGAATTTCCTGAGTTTGGTATTGTTATGGAAGAGTACCGCGATGGGTTATTGCTGTTTGAACTAATGGAGAAAGAAATATGGGAAAAAGCAAAGATAGATACTGTTGGACTTGAGCAGTTTTATAACAAAAATGTAGCCAATTACCAATGGAAGCAACGAGTGGATGCTGATATTTACTCTTCTACTGATGAAGATGTAATTAAGAAAACCAGAAAATACCTTAAAAAAGGTAAAAATGCAGAGTATATTAAAGAAAAGTTGAATACGGCAGATAACGTTGCTGTAATAGAAAAATCCGGTGTTTTTGAAACAGATAGTGACGCACTACCCAAACAAAACAAGTATAAAGAAGGCGTATCTAAAATTATACAAGAAGACGACTATTACTACGTAATAAATACCAACCAAGTACTACCTGCTAGTGCAAAATCGTTTACCGAATGTAAAGGACGTGTAATTAACGATTACCAGCAGTATTTAGAAAGTACGTGGGTAGATACTTTACGTGATGAGTTTACTGTAAAGATAAACCAAAACGCATTCGAAAAAGTTAAAAAACAGCTTCAGCAATAATGATAAAAAACGCAATACTGTTTCTTGCAATACTCTGTTTTTCCTCTTGTAACTATTTTAAAGAGGAGCAAAAACCAGAGCAGGGAGTAGCGCGCGTTAATAATGCGTACCTTTATCCCGAAGACCTAAAGGGTATTGTACCCGTAGGAACTAGCAGAGAAGACAGCATTGCAATTATTAAAAGTTTTATAGACCGTTGGGCATCGCAAAAGCTGCTTTACAACGCTGCCGAGTTAAACCTCAGCCAAGAAAAACAAAAGGAGTATGATGTTTTGGTAAACCAATATAAGGTAGATTTATATACCAAAGCCTATATTGAGGAACTTGTAAAACGAAGCGTAGACACGCTGGTAACAGATAAAGATATTGCCGATTATTACGACGCCTATAAGGATAACTTTAGAACTCCCGAAACTTTAGTACGGTTAAAATATATAAAGCTGGATAAGGAACATCCTAAATTCGAGAAAATCAGGAAAAAGTTTTTAAGCGATAAGAAGAAAGATTTTAACGACCTTAACGATATATCGATACAATTTAAAAGTTTTGCGTTTAACGATAGTACATGGGTAGACATGAATCAGGTATATACCAAACTACCTTTTATAACCCCCGATAATCGTGATACCTACATTAGCGAAAACATTTCATACCAATATCCCGATTCTACCGATGTATACATGGTAAAAGTTGTAAAGGTGCTTAACAAAAACAATATATCTCCATACGAATATATAAAGCCAACCTTAAAACAACTTATAATAAATAACAGGAAACTGGAGTTAATAAAGAAGTTAGAAAAAGAAATAACAGACGATGCGATTAAAAATAAAAAATATGAAGTTTATAAGTAGCAAGGTATATCTCGTTCTTGCTTTTGCATTTCTTGTATTGGCACCCGCCAATGCACAAGAAATTATTAAAGAAGTACAAACCGATACCGTTAAAAAAACACCTATAAGTAAAAACAACAGAATAAAGGTTGATGGTGTTGTAGCAGTAGTGGGCGACTTTGTGGTATTGGATTCGGATATCGATTTAACGTATCGTGAACTACAAGCACAAAATATACCTATTAAAGATGTTTCCCGTTGTGAGCTTTTAGGAAAGCTAATGGAAGATAAACTATATGCGCACCAAGCCATACAGGATAGTATAATAGTATCTGATGCTGAGGTAAACGAAACCATGAGCAGACAGATAGACTACTTTGTAGAACAAATAGGCTCAGAAGAGAAAATGGTAGCTTACTTTAAAAAGAAAACCTTAGAGTCGCTTAAATCGGAACTTTTTGATATGATAAAAAATCAGAAACTTACCGAGCAAATGCAAAAGAAAATAATTGATGAGGTTACGATTACGCCAGAGGAAGTACGAATATTCTTCTCTAAGTTTGAAGGTGACGATGTTCCTGTTTTTGGTGCAGAAATGGAAGTAGCACAAATTGTGATAAAGCCAGAAATATCCGAAGTAGAAAAACAAAAAGTTATAGATAGGCTTAACGAAATTAAAAATGATGTATTGCAAAACGGTGCAAGTTTTTACAGTAAAGCAGTACTATACTCCGAAGATCCAGGATCACGTTCCAACGGAGGATATTATAAAATGACACGAAAAACATCGTTTGTAAAAGAATTTAAGGATACTGCTTTTAGTCTTGAAGAAGGAGAAATATCCGATCCTGTAGAAACAGAGTTTGGATACCACCTTATTTACGTAGAAAAAATACGAGGGCGCGAGCTCGATGTAAGACACATTTTAATGATGCCTAAAGTAAGTAACGAAGCCTTACAGGCAGCCAAAATAAAAGCAGAGAAAATAAGAGAGCGTATTGTAAATGGTGAAATAAGTTTTGCCGAAGCAGCACGATCAGAATCGGATGAAAAAGAAACCCGAAATAGTGGAGGGCTTTTAATGAACCCAAGAACGCTAGAAACGCGTTTTGAATTAACCAAGTTACCACCAGAAATATACAGTGACGTATCCGACCTTAAAGAAGGCGAAGTAACACAACCAATACTTAGTGATGACCCACGTAGTGGTAAAAGCTATAAGTTAATGACGGTTACTAACCGTTACGATGAGCATACAGCTGATTATGCGCTGGATTATACCAAAATTAAAGACCTAGCACTAAAAGAAAAGCAAATACAGGAAATTGCAAAATGGAGTGCCGAAAAGATAAAAGAAACCTATGTAAAAGTGAGCGAAGAATACCAAACATGCGATTTTGCTAACGATTGGGTAAAATAATTTGCGTACACTACCTATAAATGTTAGGTAAAGAGTAAAAATATTTTTAAGTTTGAAGCTAAGGAATTCCTTAGCTTCATTCATTTAAACCATATAACATCAATGTCAGACGTAGCAGCGATTCAGCATTTAGTGCAAAAGCAAAAAGACCTTAAAAAAGAAATTGCAAAAATAATTGTAGGGCAAGATGAAGTAATAAACCAAATTGTCCTTAGCGTTTTTTCGGGAGGCCATGCACTATTAGTAGGTGTACCTGGTTTAGCAAAAACCTTAATGGTAAACACCATATCACAAGCCTTAGGGTTGAATTTTAAGCGCATACAGTTTACCCCCGATTTAATGCCATCCGATATATTAGGGAGCGAAATATTAGATGAAAACAGACAGTTTAAATTTATAAAGGGCCCTATATTTTCTAATATTATATTAGCTGATGAGATAAACCGTACACCGCCCAAAACCCAAGCAGCCTTACTAGAGGCTATGCAGGAAAAAGCAGTAACAATTGCAGGGCATCATTACAAGCTAGCATTGCCTTACTTTGTTTTGGCAACACAAAACCCAATAGAGCAGGAGGGAACGTACCCGCTACCAGAAGCACAGCTTGATAGGTTTATGTTTGCCATAAAATTAGAATACCCAACGTTTGATGAAGAAGTACAAGTAGTAAAAAGTACTACTACCGATACAAAACAAACCATAACACCACTATTTAACGCACAGGAAATTCTCGATTTTCAAAACCTTATCCGACGCATACCCGTTGCTGATAATGTTGTAGAGTATGCCGTTAGCCTTGTAGGTAAAACCAGACCAGGCAACCCTTTAGCGGACGATTATGTTAATACCTACCTAGATTGGGGTGCTGGACCGCGTGCCTCACAAAACTTAATACTTGCTGCCAAAACCAATGCAGCACTTAATGGGAAATATTCTCCCGATATAGAAGATGTGCAAGCAGTAGCTACAGGCATACTTAGGCACAGAATTATTAAAAACTACAAAGCCGATGCCGAAGGCATAACAGAAGAAACGATAATAAAAAAGCTGTTTTAAACAGCTTTTTTTGTTGTAAGTTTAATAGTTTTTTTGTGCTAACAAATTGTAAAGCAAAACAGTACAAAAAGTATCAATGTAATAATAAACATGTATTAAAATTACATTGTTAATATTTTATTCAAAAAACTTTAGCGAATAAAATAAAAACAAACATTTTACGTTATATATTTGTTATATAATCTAAAAAAAATGAAATCACTCCTTACTAATCTCCCCGAGATTTTTTTTATAGGTCTTGGAGGAGCATGGTTTCTGGAAAATTTGTATGCCAGTAGCCATGTAAACTATGTTGCACTCTTAACCGTCTGGCTGTTATTATTACAACTTATCTATAAAAATAGGTTGGCAGGAATCATATACGGAAACATACTAGGCTTATTCTCCCTATTTATGCTTGGTGCCGTATATTCAGAGTTTTTAGAGTTCGAAACAATTACTACTAATGCTATAATGCTGCTTGTTATTGGTGGAGCACTATTTGGTGCTGGCGTTTTTATGTCAGGAAAAATGTTGTATAACTACCTTACAACAACTAAAAGTTATGAAGATAACGAGCTAACTATATCGTTTTAGAAGATGTTTTTACTCAAATAAAATAGCCGTTTGCTAAAAAAGTGAACGGCTATTTTATTTTTAGTACCCATTCTAATTTTCAAATTCTCAAAATAGAATTGATATTTTGAGAATTCGTAAAAAAAACACCCTGTTAAGTGAGTTTGTTGTATTATATGCATCATAATAGAACGTTTATAAATAATTATTCTTATAATTTAAAGAAACGCTAAAAATTTTTTAATTGATTTAAGAATTACTAATTTTACAGCACTTTTTTACAAACGAACATTAATAACAACTTACTATGGCTTTTGATATTGAAATGATCAAAAAGGTGTATGCTACTATGGCCGAGCGTGTTGATAAAGCACGTGAACTTGTCGGTCGTCCGCTTACACTTTCAGAAAAGATTTTATACTCACACCTTTGGGAGGGAACACCTTCTCAGGCTTTTACACGTGGTAAAGATTATGTAGACTTTGCTCCAGATAGAGTGGCTTGCCAAGATGCTACAGCACAAATGGCGTTACTACAGTTTATGCATGCAGGTAAACCAAAAGTGGCTGTACCTACCACGGTACACTGCGATCACCTTATACAAGCAAAAGTAGATGCTAAAACCGATTTAAAACGTGCCAAAGAACAAAGTAACGAAGTATTCGACTTTTTATCTTCAGTATCAAACAAATACGGTATTGGTTTCTGGAAACCAGGAGCAGGTATTATACACCAAGTAGTATTGGAGAATTATGCATTTCCTGGTGGAATGATGATTGGTACCGACTCGCACACTGTAAATGCAGGCGGATTAGGTATGCTTGCCATTGGTGTAGGAGGTGCTGATGCTGTAGATGTAATGAGCGGAATGGCTTGGGAACTTAAATTCCCGAAACTAATAGGTATAAAACTTACAGGCAAATTATCGGGCTGGACAGCTCCTAAAGATATTATATTAAAAGTAGCAGGTATACTAACCGTTAAAGGGGGTACAGGTGCTATTATAGAGTACTTTGGCGAAGGCGCAACAGCAATGTCGTGTACTGGTAAAGGTACAATATGTAACATGGGTGCCGAAGTTGGTGCTACAACATCTACTTTTGGATACGACGAATCTATGGATCGTTACCTGCGTGCTACAAGCAGAGCGGATGTAGCAGACGAAGCCGCTAAAGTGGCAGATTACCTTACTGCTGATAGTGAAGTATATGAAAACCCTGAGCAATACTTTGATCAGGTTATTGAAATAAACCTTTCGGAACTAGAGCCACACTTAAATGGTCCTTTTACGCCAGATTTAGCTACGCCTATATCTAAAATGAAAGAAGAAGCCATTAAAAACGATTGGCCATTAAACATACAAGTAGGGCTTATAGGGTCGTGTACCAACTCTTCGTACGAAGATATTTCGCGCTCCGTATCACTTGCTAAACAAGCAGCAGAGAAAAAATTAAAACCAAAATCGAAATTTACCATAACGCCAGGTTCAGAGCTTGTACGTTATACCATAGAGCGTGATGGTTTTATTGATACCTTCGATAAAATTGGAGCGACGGTATTTGCCAACGCTTGCGGACCCTGTATTGGTATGTGGGACAGAGAGGGTTCTGAAAAAGAGGAACGTAACACCATTGTGCACTCGTTTAACCGAAACTTCTCTAAACGTGCGGATGGTAACCCAAATACATTAGCCTTTGTCGGATCTCCAGAAATGGTTACGGCGTTAGCTATAGCAGGTGATTTAGGGTTTAACCCTATTACAGATAAATTAATTAACGAAGACGGCGAAGAAGTAATGCTAGATGAACCAACAGGATGGGAACTTCCACCTGATGGTTTTGCAGTAGATGATGCAGGTTTCCAAGCACCAGCCGAAGACGGATCTGGGGTACAAGTAGTTGTAAGTCCAGAATCGGAGCGTTTGCAATTGCTAGAGCCATTTGCCCCTTGGGATGGCAAAAATATTATGGGTGCTAAATTGCTTATAAAAGCCTTTGGTAAATGTACTACCGACCACATCTCTATGGCAGGACCTTGGTTACGCTTCCGTGGTCACCTCGATAATATATCAAACAACATGCTTATAGGTGGTGTTAACGCCTATAACATGAAAACAAATAGTGTTAAAAACCAACTTACAGGCGATTACGATGCTGTACCTAATGTGGCACGTGCTTATAAGGCTGCCAATGTACCCTCTATAGTGGTGGGCGACCATAACTATGGCGAAGGTTCATCGCGTGAGCATGCTGCTATGGAGCCACGCCATTTGGGTGTTCGTGCCGTATTGGTAAAATCGTTTGCACGTATACACGAAACCAACCTTAAAAAACAAGGTATGTTAGCGTTAACGTTTGCTAACGAAGCAGATTACGATAAGATACAGGAGAATGATACATTTAACTTTATAGATCTTACGGAGTTTGCTCCAGGAAAACAGCTTACACTAGAAGTAGTACATGCAGATGGTACCAAAGATGTTATAACGGCAAACCACTCGTACAACGAGGGGCAAATAGGATGGTTTAATGCGGGTAGCGCACTTAACCTAATTGCTGCTGCTAACAAATAGTAGCTAGCTTTCCTAATAAAACCATAAACGCCCAACCGAAAGGTTGGGCGTTTTTTTGGTTCTTATATTTTAAAGTTGATAGCTACAAGGTATGTAGACCTCGCAGCACTCCGAACGGATTATTTAATTTACAATTTGAAAGATTTACAAAACTTTGCAGGTTTTAGGATTAAAGCTAAATATTTTCAGTATGAACTTATGTTATTTCTGGTGTATTACAACGAAATATGTTAATCTGTATAGGCATTATAATGCTTGCGTAAGATTACTTCGTCGTGTCTACTCATAATAACTACAAACAAAAAACCCGACACAATTGTGTCGGGTTTTGTATAGAAAATAGGTTACTTTTTCTGCTCGCATTTATCCTATTAGTAGTACGTAAAACGTCTTACTTTTGATATGTATTTTGCTAAGCGTATTACTTGGTGGCTGTAGCCATACTCGTTATCGTACCATATATACAGTACTATGTTTTTACCATCAGCACTAACTATGGTTGCATTGCTATCGAATATTGCAGGTTGCGATGTCCCTACAATATCAGACGATACTAGTTCGTTGCTCAATGAGTATTTAATCTGCTCTACAAGTTCGCCTTCTAGTGCGTAATCTTTCATTATTTGGTTTATCTCCGCTACTGTAGTGTTTTTATCTACCTCAAGGTTTAAAACTACTAACGACCCATTGGGTACAGGTACACGTATTGCATTTGATGTTAATTTACCTGCTAACGATGGTAATGCTTTTGCAACAGCGCTACCAGCCCCAGTTTCGGTAATAACCATGTTTAAACCAGCAGCTCTACCACGACGGTATTTTTTGTGCATATTGTCTACAAGGTTCTGGTCGTTGGTGTACGCGTGTATTGTTTCTAGGTGCCCTTTGGTTACACCCAATGTGTCTTCTATTGCTTTTAGTACGGGTGTAATAGCATTGGTAGTACAGGATGCTGCCGAGAAAATATCAACCTCGTCTGGATTGTACTCTTTTTGGTTTACACCATGTACAATGTTTGGTACGCCTTTACCAGGTGCAGTAAGTAGTACTTTTTCGGCACCATTTGACGATAGGTGACGTCTTAAAGCTTCTTCATCTTTAAATGCACCTGTATTATCTATAATTAATGCGTTGTTAATACCGTATTTAGTATAATCAATATCTTCAGGCGCATTAGCACTAATCATGTGTACCGTAGTACCATTTACAATTAGTGTGTTATTTTCGGCATCAATAGTTACCGAACCTTCAAAATCACCATGGATAGAGTCATAACGTAATAGTGACGCTCTTTTTTCAAGTAATTCTACACTCTCCTTATCACGGGTAACAATAGCTCTAAGGCGTAGTTGGTTACCTTTTCCAGTTTTAGACATCATTTCTCGTGCCAATAACCTACCAATACGACCAAATCCGTATAGTACTACATCCTTAGGCTCAATAGCTTGACTCGATTTAGCATCTTTTAATTTATCAAGTACAAAAGCAGTAGCGTCGTTGTACTTGTCATCTTCCAAATGATATTCGTAAGTAAGTTTACCAATATCAATACGTGCTGGTGGTAAGTCTAACGATTGTATGGCTCTTGCAATCTCTACAGAGTCGAATATATTGATTGGTTTGTTAACAAACTCTACTGCATATTCGTGCAAGTTAATAATGTTGCTTACGTTTCTGTCGATAAGCTGGTTTCTGAATAGTATAAGCTCTATAGACTTGTCGTACCATAGGTCGCTTACAATTTTAATGAATTCTACCCCCGCTCTCCTTCTGTCGGCTTGGAAAGACAGTTCTTTTTCGTATAAAACATTATTGTTCATGAAGATAAAAGATTAATTAGTGTTGTTACTAGGCTGCAAAAGTATATATTTCAAACGTTTTCGTAAAAATAATTTTAACTTTTTTTACCCTTATTCCCAGTTATGTATAGATATGACTAAATCCTTGAAGATTATACTACATAACACACTTAAAATTATTCACTACAAATTATTTAGTTGCAAATAACTACTATTTTAAATTGGGAAGAATATTTGCTATTATTGGCTGTAAATAGTTAGTTTATAGCTGATTTTCGTATTTTTTTAAATTTTTTAGAGGAAATAAAGCCCATTGCAGGATACATTATAGCAGCGAGCAAAAATATGTAGGGTGTAAATTCTTTCTTTTCTAAATGTAGTACGTACGATACTACTAATAGTGCGGGCGACTCCAGATACCAACATGTTATACGTACTTGTTTTGGTTTTATTTTTAGTTTGCGCCAAAAAAAGATGAGTATAAATACCAATAACGCTATTCCTAATATAATAGAAGCAGGGAAGTATAAACCTTTAACTACTTCGTCTACACCTTTTATAATGAGTAGCAAAGCCGTAATAAAATGTAAAAAGTACTCTAGCTTGCGTGCAGTTTTCTTTTTCATTAATCCGTTTTCGTAATATTTGCCAAAAATACCTAAACCCCTAACACATACTATTTACGCTAATGTTATTATAAAGTTGCTTTTGTATATACTACGTATAATAAAACTGCCCTACACCAACTATAGGGTAGGGCAGTTTAGCTAACTTATATTATTGGTATTACATAATAAAGCGCACTAGTTCTCCGCTTTTGGTAATCATTTCTACACGGGTTTTTTGGTTAGGGTTTTTAACCGATAAAATATCCGATACTGTTTCTATATCCTTAGCCTTTATATTATCAATACTCAATATAATACCCCCTTTTAACTCTTCGTAATAAGGCATATAACGTTCATCGGTAATATTTTTAATACGTACACCATAATCGAGTTTCAGTTTTTTCCTTTCAGCCTTACTAATGTTCTCTAATTCCAGACCACTATAACTGTAAATTTCGTTTTTGCTTAATTTTACGGGTAAGGTAATCCTATCGCCATCGCGGTTTATACCTACCTGTACCACATCGTTAGGTCGTTTCGTAATAATAGCCGCATTCAGTTCAGAAAAACTACGCACAGGTTTTCCATCTACTGTGGTAATAATATCGCCTTTTACTATACCAGCTTTTGCCGCCCCCGAATTTTCTACAACACTGTTTACATAAAAACCTTGTGTTTCGGTAATACCCAATTCTTCAGATACGGTACTATTCAGTTCGCCACCACGTACGCCAAGCACACCACGCTGTACGTTACCAAACTCCATAATATCTTCTATAATTTTTCGGGCAATGTTAGAGGGTACAGCAAAAGAGTAACCAATATACGAACCTGTTTGCGAAGAGATAAGGGTGTTAATACCAATTAGCTCCCCACGGGTGTTAACCAATGCACCACCGCTATTACCTGGGTTTACAGCAGCATCGGTTTGTATGAACGATTGAATACCGTCTTTACTTAAATTTCGAGCTTTTGCCGATACGATACCTGCCGTTACTGTAGAGGTTAAATTGTAGGGGTTACCTACGGCAAGTACCCATTCGCCTACCTGAATATCATCTGAGTTTCCGAATGTAGCATAAGGTAGTTTTTCGACCGTATCTACTTTAAGGAGTGCAATATCCATTTTAGAGTCGGTACCTACCAATTTTGCCTTGTACGATTTATTGTTGTTTAGTGTTACCTCTAACTCCGAGGCATTTTGTATTACGTGGTTGTTGGTTACAATATAACCATCCTCAGTAATAATAACTCCCGATCCTGTTCCTACCTGTGCACGTTGCTCGCCACCACGATAGCCATAAAAATACTCTAACACAGGGTTAGATGGCGTTCGTGAATACGAAACGTTTTTAACGTGTACTACGGTATGCACGGCCTCATCGGCAGCTTTGGTAAAATCTACAGTTTCAGCACCTAGTGCTACTGCTTTTGTATAGTTAGTTTGTGTTGGGACTACTGATAACGCAGTACTTGCATTAGTATCCTCGTCAAATACCAGTTTATAAGCCCCTAAGGTAGTAGCTCCACTCAACAGTGCTACAATAAATAAGCTCGAAAATCTCTTCATAATGCTAAACAGTATTTAAATTTATTAATCGTTATAATAAAAAATAAAAGTTATTTTTTACACTCAAATATTTACAATGGTTAACAACCATTTATTTGTATTTTTGTTTGATACTTTTTAAAAATAATGCAAAACATATTTTATAAATATCAAGGGACAGGAAACGATTTTGTAATGATTGATAACCGTACCAATACGTTTTCCAAAAATGATACCAAACTCATCCAAAAGCTGTGTGACAGAAAGTTTGGCATTGGTGCCGATGGCTTACTACTATTAGAGAACGATGCTACTACTGATTTTCGTATGATATATTTTAATGCCGACGGAAATGAAAGCAGTATGTGTGGTAATGGAGGACGATGTATAGTAGCATTTGCCAATAAATTGGGTATAATAAATAATAAAACTACTTTTAATGCAATAGATGGTAAACATTACGCAACGATAGCCGAAAATGGTACTGTATCGTTACAAATGAAAGATGTAACCGAAGTTGACATTAAGGATAGTTATGTTTTTTTAGATACAGGGTCGCCCCACCATGTAACATTAACAGAGGATTTACCTTTGCTTGATGTAAAAGCAGAAGGTGCAAAAATTAGGTACAGCAATTTATACGGTGCTAAAGGTGCAAATATTAATTTTGTAGCCCCTGTAAATGCTGACAAATTTTCAGTACGTACGTACGAACGTGGTGTTGAGGATGAAACCCTTTCGTGTGGTACGGGTGTAACGGCAGTAGCCATAGCCATGAAAGTGCTTGGTAAAACAGATAGCAATTCGGTAAAATTAGATACAGTAGGAGGGGAACTACAAGTTTCGTTCAACCAAAACAACCATAATTTTACGGATGTGTATTTAACAGGATCCGCAACGTTTGTTTTTAAAGGCGAAATACAATGGTAACACTACAAGGCGATACTGTTTATTTACGTGCTTTAGAGCCTGACGATTTGGATTTTGTTTACCAAATGGAGAACGACGAAAGCATTTGGGAGGTTAGCAATACCGTAACACCATATAGCCGCTTTTTAATACGGCAGTACCTCGAAAATGCCCATCAGGATATATTTCAGGCAAAACAATTACGCCTGGCAATATGCAAGAATAATAATTTTGAAGCTGTAGGGCTTATTGATATTTTTGATTTTGACCCCATAAACCATAGGGCGGGCTTAGGTATTGTTATAAAGGATACTTTTAATAGAAATGAGGGTATTGGCAGCCAAGCCTTATCGTTACTAATAGAGTATGCCTTTACACAATTACAACTCCATCAACTTTATGCAAATATAACTCCAAATAACACGCCCAGTGTATCCCTTTTTACTAATTTTGGTTTTACGTGCACAGGCATTAAAAAAGACTGGAATAAAAAAGGAAGTGGATATGCTGATGAAGCATTATACCAGTTAATTAAACAACCCTAACACAATACTATTTTGAAATTCAGACGAATTGTAGCCATTTTTTCGCTAATTGTTGTAACGGCAGGAACCATATATGGGTATCAAATTTATAAAGATATATTTTCTGAAAATACTTCTTTTTCAGAAGATAAAGTTGCTGTGTACATACCCTCTAATGCATTGTTTACTCAGGTAGCAGATAGCGTACGCCCTTACGTACAAGATATGGAGCGTTTTAACATGGTGGCGCAAAAAAAGTCATATCCGCAAAATATAAGATCAGGCAAGTTCATACTAAAACGAGGTATTAATAGTAACGATATTGTTAATGCACTACGTGTACCTGTACCTGTAAATGTAACGTTTAATAACCAAGAAACCTTAGAGCGTGCTGTAGGACGTATTGCTACGCAAATTGAAACCGATAGTATAGCATTACTTGAGGCGTTTACTGACTCTGTTTTTTTAGAAGAAAATAATTTTACCAGAGATAATGTGCTGAGTGTTTTTATACCAAACACCTACGAATTTTTTTGGGATACATCTGCACGGAAAGTACGCGAAAAACTGGCTAAAGAGTACAGAAAGTTTTGGAATGAAGAACGTGTAGCTAAAGCAGAAGCATTAAACCTTACACCGCTAGAAGTATCATCATTAGCTGCTATAGTACATAAAGAAACAGTAAAGGTAGATGAACGACCAAGAGTAGCGGGAGTTTACCTTAATAGACTTAAAAGAGGGATGAAGTTGGATGCTGACCCAACGGTTATTTATGCTAAAAAGAAATTACTAAACGATTTTGATTTGGTAATAAATCGGGTTTATAATGCCGACCTACTTATAGACTCGCCTTACAATACCTATAAAAATAAAGGTGTACCACCTGGACTTATAGCCATGCCTGACATATCGGCAATAGAAGCCGTACTTAACCCCGAACAGCACAATTATATCTTTTTTTGTGCTAGTGTAACTAACTTTGGTTATCATGAATTTGCTGTTACAAGTGCACAACATGCTGTTAATGCACGAAAGTACAGAGCATGGGCGAATAAAAACGGCGTAAAATAGAAGAATTATCTTACAACTTAACTTTAAAATTGTTAAAAAAATGCTTTAGCATGGTATCTATTTATGTTAAAAATCGATACCAAATAGTATACTAATCCAAATGCTGCTAACCCTAATGTTTACACTATGTAAGCCTAATATTGTACACCTTACTTTGTACTATGTTTAGTGTTAAAATCTAAAAAATAAAGTTAACTCACTGTGTATCAAGTAAAAAGTTTTGCGTATCTTTGCGCCCGTTAATTTCATGAGGGTGACAGACTATGAGAAATAAAACTTTATGATAAAAAAACAATGGATGTATTTTTTGGGTTTAGCCCTAATTATTTCACTACTAACTTCGGGTTTTAAACCTAATGAAGAAAAGCAATTTAGTAAAATAGAAGGATTTCATTTAACAGAGGATGAAGTACTTAATTACACTGTTGACACGGTAACGGCAACTCAAAAAGTAGCTGTTCCTTTTACCGGTAAGTCGTATACCGGTTTTAAGCAAGCGATAGCTGTTAAAGAGTCGTTAGGAATTTACAATTTAGTTAATACATACGGTTACATGGGCAAGTACCAGTTTGGGAAAGTAACATTAAGAGCCGTAGGTATAACAGACGCTCAGGAGTTTTTAAATAACCCAAAGCTTCAGGAAAGAGCTTTTAAAGCACTTTTAGCTAAAAACAAATGGGAACTACGTAAAGAGATTCCTAAATATGAGGGTAAAGTTATTGATGGTGTAAAAATCACCGAGTCAGGATTACTTGCTGCCGCTCACCTTTCAGGAGCAGGTTCTGTAAAGAAATTTTTACGGACTAATGGCGCAAGAAATTTTAGAGATGGTTTTGGAACATCTTTAAAAAGTTACATTAAAAAATTTGGAGGTTATGATACTTCTAATATCGTTGCTAACCGTTCTGCGAAAGCAACATTATAAACATAAAAGTTATGTATTAAAAAAAGCGCTGTTTTAAACAGCGCTTTTTTGTTTGAGTACTACTATTTTTTCTTCCGTTTGCTTTAAACGTTTCTCTTGTTCTTCTATTACTTTCTCATTCTTTGCTATACCCATTAATATAGGGTTGCGTCGTAAACGTTTGTAACGCTTTTCAGATAAGTAAGCAGAATGATGTTTCTGCAACTCTTTTAGTAATTGCCCATAAGTCATTTCGGGTGTAATCATTTCATTCTGTGCATCGTGCTTCAAGATATACGTTTTAAGTTTATCTTGATAAGATAACGATTTACTTCTTGCACGACGGTACTTGGAAAGCAGTCGTAACTTCTTTTTCCTATACCTTGGCGCGGTAAAGAAGTAAACAATAAGACCAACCAATAATAAAGCGGCTATTGTAAGTTCCGGTATAAGGTTCATGGGTTCAGTTGTGTGTTGGTTTTTGTGTTCAGTGTGTTTTGCCTTGTAAATATAGTAGAAAATATTTTTATATGCATAATATCTTTATTGGACTTTCTTTTAAGTGTATAATTTTCCCGATAAAATACATTTTTTTAACATAATATTAAAATTCTTAATAATTACATGATTTAGTAATAATATAAAAAAAATACTTAAAAATTGCTTTTTTTACGATTGAACATACAAGATAAAAATTATTTATCAACACGAAAACGTTGTAGTTCGTGTAATATGTTTTTTTATGATTAACGGAATAAGGAAAAAGTTTAATTTTAATTAAAATACGGCTAATTAGTTAAATTATGAAAAGACTTTTACTTTTGTTTATTACGTTAATGTACCTATTGTTAGGAAAAGCGCATGCACAAAGTGCGGGCTTTAATAACACGTTTATTATTTTTAGTATTAATGGTAGTTTAAATTTGTATTACGACCTTAATGCTGCTACAGATAATTACGATTTTGATGGTCAATTCCTAGGGAATTTTTGTCAAAATAGTGACAATTTGATTTTCAAGGGAGGGGAACATAATATTTATAAATGCAATGGATGCGACTTAACAAGCACGCGGATTTATTACAGAATATATCCTACAGGGAGCCCCTCTGGTACTTTCGTTTCTAATACCCTAAATTATTTTAGTGGTTATAATAATGGTTGCGGAGGTCAGGATCAGCGTTGGGAGAAACTCGATTTCGACACCGATTTATTACTAGGATTAGAGGCAGGTAATTACACTATCGAGGCATATTCAGACGCTACAATTACCTGTCAGGGAGGTACAGCATTTGCAAGTAACGGTGGTAACAATTACAAGGCAACATTTACGGTAACCGCTGCCAGTGTTGGAGGTACATTATCTGGCAATGCATCATTTTGCAGTACGTCAAACTCAGGAACGCTAACGCTCTCTGGGAATACTGGTAATGTAGTGCGTTGGGAGTCTTCTACAGTTTCTGATTTTAGTGCTTCGGTAACCGAAATTGAAAATACTACTACTACACTCGCATTGGCTAATGTACCTGTTACAACCTACTACAGGGCACTTGTAAAAAATGAAGATTGCACCGAAGATTATTCTGCAATACACACCGTTACTGTAAATCCGAATTCTTGGACGGGTAGTGTTGATACTGATTGGAATAATGCCTCGAACTGGTGTGGTGGGATTCCTGCAACAACAGATGATATAACTATAGCCTCTCAAACAAATAGTCCTGTTATAGCTTCGGGTAACAATGTTACTGTAGCCAGTATAACATTACTATCGGGAGGAAACATAACCGTAAATAGTGGTGCTAACCTTACGGTAACCAATTCAGTATCTGTTGCCGCTGATGCTACTTTTATTGTTGAAAATAATGCGAATCTAATACAAATAAATGATGTAGCGAATACAGGAGATATTATAGTGGAAAAGGATTCCTCGCCATTATACAGGCTTGATTATAGTTTATGGGCATCGCCTGTAGCAAATCAAAATTTACAAGATTTTTCTCCATTAACGCTATCAAACCGTTTTTATAGTTACGACGAATCTACCGATTTATATGCATCAATAACACCATCAGGTAACGATTTTGAAGTAGGTAGAGGTTATTTAATACGTATGCCTAACAATCATCCAGATTATGTAGACGATAGTACACCAGGCACAGCTTGGACAGGAACTTTTACAGGAATACCTAACAATGGTACAATAACTGTTGCAACAACAACTTCTTTTAATGGCTATAACTTAGTTGGTAATCCATATCCGTCGCCAATTAATATCCATAATTTTTTTGATGCTAATACTGGAAGTATCAGTGAAACATCGGCACTCTATTTCTGGAGAAAGCGTAACGACCCAGGTACCACTACCTACGCCTTAATAACAAAATCAGCTTATACTATGAACAGTGCATCGGGTGGCGACACAGGTTCAGGAACTTTCATGGGAGATTCTTCAACTTGGGTAATTAACCCAGGACAAGGCTTTTTTGTAGAGGCTACAGGCAGCAGTGTTACATTTAATAACGGTATGCGTGTACCTGTTAATAACGGTCAGTTTTTTAGAATGCAGCAGCAACAAGAAAGCATTATGTCTCGTATTTGGTTAAATATTACAGGTAGTAACAATGAGTTTAAGCAACTTGCTATAGCGTATACCAATCAGACAACGCTAGGTTTAGATTATGGTTGGGACGGTAAAGCCTTTATTAACGACGGACCAATAGCATTATATACAATTGTAAATGATATACCACTTGGTATAGAAGCACGCCCTCAATTTGATGTTACCGATGTAGTACCACTAGCATATAAAATAACCGATGCGGGGAGCTACACAATAAGTCTAGATCATTTTGACGGTTTGTTTTTAGGAGGGCAGGATATTTACCTTAAAGACAATGTTACAGGGCAAACAATAGATATTAAAAACGACAACTACACCTTTAGTACCCAAGCAGGAGTAGTTACAGATAGGTTTGAGATAGTATATACCAATTCAGTACTTACTACCGATGTTAACCTTACAAATAATAGCGTTATTGTTTACGAGAAAGATGGTGTTATTACGGTTAATAGTAATTCAGATACTATTCAAGATATTACTATTTACGATGCTCGAGGGAGGTTAATCTATACCCAGTTGGGTGGTAACCAAAGTACCGCTCAAATAAATAAGTTGCCAATACAACAACAAATGGTAATAGTGCACATAACAACTGATAGTGGTATGGTAGTTAAAAAACTAATCATGTAACTCAGATTATCTATATGCTCCTCTTGAAGAAGCCTGTGTATAAGCGCAGGTTTTTTTACGTACTGTCATAATCTAGAAAACTACATGTTTTGTAAACACGCAATATAATAGCACTATTTTAAATAAAACCATCCAAATTAAAGTAAGGCGTGGTTTAATGGCTTACTTATCTGCTTTTTTGCAGAAAGGTTTTTTTATTTTCGCTCATTAGCTAGCTTAGTCAGAAAAACCTCAAAAAACTGTATCAAAAATCAATAACTCATTCATAAACAGAATACTTTCATAACAATTATATAACTTTCAAGTCATAAATAGGTAAAGTTTCTAGACTTGTTTGTTGCGTAAAAACAAATATATTTGTAAAATGGTTTATACCGTACAAATATTTATATATTAAATTTTTACTTATGCTAAAACATTTACATTTAAAGAAAATTTTGTTTACTGTGGTTTTCCTAGTTGTAGGAATAAGTTCATGGGCGCAAGGATCGGAGTCTTTCTCAAATTTGGGTTCCAATTCAAGTGCTTATAGCACCAGAAACTGGACTGGTGATGGTGCTATAGGTTGGACGGCTAACGATGCTAGAACAGACCAAACTATTACGGGTACAGCAATAACACTACGTACTAGTACATTAACAAATACAACTACTATATCAGGAGGTATTGGTACTTTGAGTTTTGATTATAAAAGGTCATTTTCAGGAAACTCTACTTTGAGAGTTTATGTGAACGGTGTACAATATGGGGGTGACGTAACAGTTTCGAGTGAGAGCGTTAGTAATTTTTCTCAAGAAATTAATGTTACTGGAGATGTTACTATTGAAATTCAAAACTCGGTTAAGCGTACAACAATTGATAACATTTCTTGGACGGCAGGTGCTCCTGCAGGTCCAACAGTAACTACAGGAGCTGTTAGTGACGTAGAAGCAGAAGCTGCTATACTTAACGGTAGCATTACAGGGGGTGATAATACTTCGGTATCATTCGAGTACGGAACAACAACATCATACGGTAGTACAGAGGCTGGAGACCCTGCTACGTTAAGTGATGGTAGTTTTTCTGCTATTGTAATTCTTGATGTAAATACAGAATATCACTACAGAGCAGTAGGTGGTACAGAGGTAGGTAACGATGTTAGTTTTTATACATTAGCTAATGTGCCTAATGCTCCTACAGTGAGTAACATAACTACTACGACTTTAGATTTAGCTATTGGCGCAGGAGACGGTAACCCTACTACTACAGAATACGCTATATACGATTTAATTAGTGATACTTCTGTGCAGGCAGACGGTACGTTGGGTGCTAATGCATCTGAAGCTTGGAATACGGCTGCTGAATGGAGTGCTATTACGATAAATGGACTTACCGATAACACTACATACAATTTTTATGTAAAAGCAAGAAACGGTAGCAATGTAGAAACAGATTACGATGCCAACGGTGTTGAGGTAACTACACTCGAAGATACGTCACCAAGTATTCAAGCCGATGCACTTACAGCCTTCGGTAACGTATGTATTAATACAACAACTTCAGAGAATTCTTTTACAATATTAGGCGAAAACCTTACATCAGACGATGTTATAATAGGAGCACTTTCAGGTTATACGTATTCTACTACTGCAAGTGGTACATATACAACAACACTAACATTAACCCCTGTAGGAGGAGAAATTCTTGAAGATATATATGTGCGTTTTACACCTGTTGCAGTACAATCGTACAATGGCAATATTTCAATAACAGGAGGTGGCTTAGCTTCACCTGTTACAGTAGCAGCATCAGGTACTGGTGTTAACGATGCACCAACGGTAACTACAAGTGCAGCTACAGCTATTACTACAACTACGGCTACTTTAGGCGGAAATGTAACAGCAGAAGGGTGTGCAACTGTAACAACACGTGGTGTAGTAATTGGTACATCAACATCGCCAACAATTGGTGGTTTAGGTGTTACAGATTACGCAGCAGCATCAGGTGGTTCAGGTTCGTACACAGTATCAGCTACAGGGCTTACATCAAATACAGAATATTACATAAGAGCTTACGCTACTAGTAGCGCAGGCACAACATATGGTAATGAGGAAACCTTTACAACCCTTTGCGGAGATTTTACATTACCATTTACAGAAGATTTTGAGGCGGTAACATTCCCACCAACATGCTGGACAACCTTTATTGGTACAAATGGTTTGGGTACAATTGACAATTGGCAGAGAATAACATCAGACACTTATGATGGATCAGCGGGTACAGCCTATGTTGCTTTTGAAGATGTTTCTGGTGGAAATGCAGAGGATTGGCTAGTAACACCGCCAGTTGCATTACCAAATACCGATGGTACTATTGAACTAAAGTTTCAAGAAGCTCAGGACTTTGATGCAAGCTACGGAACAGAATATTATGTAAGAATAGCAACAAACAATCCAACCGATCCTGCATCGTACACAGATATTATAACCTATGGCGAGTCTGATTTACCTAGTCTTGAAACAGGGACTTATGCCGAAAGGACTATTGATTTAACTGCTTACGAAGGGCAAACAGTATACATTGCTTTTGTAATGATACAAAATAATGGTGATAGCTGGAGTATAGATAACGTTTCAATAACAGAAACTGCACCACCATTAGCTACACCCGTTGCTACTGCTGCTACAGATATTTCAACAACAGGTTTTACAGCGAATTGGAATAGTGTAGATGATGCAACAAGCTACAGGCTTGATGTAAGTACAGAAGCTAACTTTGGCACAGGTACAGGTTTATCAGAGTTAATTATATCAGAATATGTAGAAGGTGGAGATCCGCTAACGGGTAATAACAGAGCAATTGAACTTTACAATGGTACGGGCAGTAGCATCGATTTATCGAACTATTCTATTGCGCGAAATAATGAAACTCAGTACAGTCTTTCAGGTACGCTTGCCGATGGTGCTACTTACGTAATTGCGAATAGTGGTGCTGATTCATCAACACTAGCTTTAGCAGACTTAACAATTTCGTTTGGCGAAAGTACTGCTATGTCTTTTACGGGTGATGAAAATGTGAATTTATATAAGAATTTCGTGTTGATAGACCAAGTTGGGAATGCCCCAACTGGTTCAGGTACCACTAACGTTACATTGCGAAGAAAGTCTACTATAACTGCTCCTTCATCATCATATACAAGTAGTGAGTGGGATACTTATAGTATAAATAATATTGATGATTTAGGAAGTCATACTGCTGCAGGCGGTTTCACACCATCTTATGTAACAGGTTACGAAGATTTAAACGTTGGAAACGTTACCAGTTACGAAGTAACAGGATTAACTGCTGGTACCAATTATTATTACAGAGTAAGAGCTGTTTCTGATACCGAAACTACGGCTAACTCTAATGATATAACAGTTACTACAGGTGTAGAAAATGTTTGGAATGGTACTGCTTGGACAGGTGGTAGCGCTCCAACAAACATAGATGCAGCTATTATAGAAGGAGAATACAATACAGCCGATGACGGCGAGTTTACAGCATCTTCAATAATAATAAATACAGGTGGTAGCATTGTAATAGCATCAGGTAATAACCTTACCGTTACCAACGGAGTTGTAAATAACGAGGCTGCATCGTCATTTATTATAGAGAATAATGCTAACCTTATACAAGTAAACAATGCATCTAACACAGGAGATATACAGGTAGAGAAAGATAGTTCGCCATTATACCGATTGGATTACTCTTTATGGTCATCACCAGTAGCAGGGCAAAACTTATTAGCCTTTTCACCACAAACACTAACCAATCGTTTTTACAATTACGATGAGGGCACAGACCTTTATACTGCTATAGCACCAGGTTCAAATAATTTCCAGCCAGGAAATGGCTATCTTATTCGTATGCCAAACAACCATGTTGACTTTGTGGATGAAGGTACACCAGGTCAAACTTGGACAGGAACGTTTGAAGGAGTACCAAACAATGGTACTATAACAGTAGCTATGGAAACCGCATTAAACGGATACAATTTAGTAGGTAACCCGTATCCATCACCTATAAATATTTCTGATTTTTATGTAGCCAACACAGGAACAATAGGAGCAGGTTCGGCATTGTATTTTTGGAGAAAACGAAATAACCCTGGAAGCACAACATACGCTACTATAACAAACGCAGCTTATACTGCTAACTCCGCAGCAGGTGGCGATACAGGTTCAGGTACTTTTACAGGCGACTCTGGCACTTGGGTAATTAACCCTGGGCAAGGTTTCTTTGTAGAAGCCACAGGAGGATCGTTAGAGTTTAACAACACAATGCGAAGAGGAGTTAACAATGGTCAATTCTTCAGAATGCAACAACCCGAACAACAAAGCTCACGCATTTGGTTAAACCTTACCGCAGAAGGTAAATTTAGTCAAACAGCTATTGTATATAATAGTAACATGACACTGGGTATTGATTATGGTTGGGATGGAAAGGCTCTAGTAGGAAACGATCCTGTAGCGCTATACAGTACAGCTGCGAATACGAGCTTAGCTATACAAGCCCGACCAAGTTTTACCACTACAGACGAAGTACCATTAGGATTTTATGTTGAAGAAGCTGGAACATATACCATAAGTTTAGACCATGTAGACGGACTGTTTACAGCAGGACAAGACATTTACCTTATTGACCACGTAACAGCACAATTAATTGATTTGAATGATGTAGATTATTCATTTACTACAGCATCAGGAACGATTAATGACAGGTTTACTGTAGTATACGACCAAGCCTTTCTTGGTAATGATACACCAGAACTTAATCCTAACCAAGTAGTAGTTTATCAAGCAGAAAATGGTATTAACATTAATGCAGGTACATTAGATATTACAGCGGTAACCATTTACGATATGCGCGGTAGAACACTATATAGCAATAATAACGTTAATGCTACAGCAACCACAATTAGTAACCTACAATCAGCACAACAAGTGTTAATTGTAAATATAGCTACAAGCAGAGGTACAGTTACCAAAAAAGTAGTTTACTAGTTACTAGTAGAGAAAGTAAATAATTATATGCACAATAAAAACCCCTTATCATAACGATAAGGGGTTTTGTTTTTTTGTTAAATATAGTGTAATCTGGTTACTGTAAATAATTACAAGTTTAAGGCAATAAAAAAACAGCTTAATTAATATCGCCTAATTAAGCCGTTTATAGTCGGGGTGGCAGAGTTTGAAACTTGTTATGCAATGTTTTGTATAGCAATAAGTTACAGTTTTTAAGAAACAGCTGTTATCCGATTTATTGACGATACTTAAATTAACTCAAAGTAAATTGCTTTACTTTCTGACGGTAAAGAGATAAACTTTGTTAAATATGAAAACAACCCCATTAGCAGTACTTTGAAATTATCAAAACACCGACCAAGAGCATCAGTAAAAGTACTGGGTTGAGTTGGGAAAGCCAATCACTAGGGCGAAAGGGAAGTATCCAAACGCAGAGCCGATGTTTTTTTCAGATTGAAGCAAGGGGAATTTGTTGATTTATTAAAACTTTGGAAGACTAATAATATTTTTAAAAGTGATCTGATAAAATTTATTAATGTCTATAAAGATTACACAAAAGAAGAATTATATATATTTATTGGAAATAAAATTTCAACTAAAAAGTTGAAAAAAATACTTGGAAATTATTTAGAAGAATCATTAGTAATTTATGATACTGTTAATAAATAACATTTATAGAAAATAGCATATTATGTAATAATTAAAAATTAGCTTAGAGGTGTAAGGCTAATAGTTGTCCAGTTTTCTATTTGTTAACTTAAAGTCAAAGATTTAAATCGTATTGCTAATTCAAATTTTTAAATTTGCAAAATGGATGTTTTAAATGTTTTTCCTATTTTAAGTTCTGTTTTTGGACTACTCTTGGTTGGTTTTATACTGTTTAATAAATCTGGGTTAGGGAAGAATAAAAAGATACGCTACGTTTTATCTTCCTTGTTATTAATATATGTGATTACCTCATTAGACTACTATCTTTCAATCAGTAATCAAATAAGTCCCACATTTTCAGGTATAACTTACTTTTTATATCATTTTACGGGTGTATTATTCTACTATTTTATAGTTCTTTATACCAATTCTGAAATAAATTTAAGAAAATGGATACCTATAGTTATAGGCTATACCATTCTTAGAATGGTAGTTTTTCTTCCTTTTGACCATTTTCAGAACTTAAAGGAGTTTGTGGCTTCTCTGGAAACATCAAATTACGGAATATTAATATTGGCTGAATTTATAATTGTAAGCTTAATTAATATTTTTCTGATGATTTTTGCATACAAGAAATTAAAACAGACCCCATTGATAATTGAGTTGAACGAGAGTCAAAAAATCCATTATAAATGGATTAAGATTATTATCATTGCGATTGTGTTATTGCAAATTGTAGTGTTTGCAACTACCATTCTTGGAAGTTTTGATATAGGGAATTTTAATTATTATTTAAAATTTGAAACATTAATATATGCTATGTTTTTCTTCATATTTGCATTTTCCATTATGCGCTTTCCCGTATTTGCCTACACTGGCAATTTTGAAGATTTATCCAACACAACTATTCAAAAGTATGCAAAATCATCCTTATCAGACTCATCAGAACTTTTTGAGCATATTAAAGCAATTGTTAAAGAAGAAAAACTGTATCTAGAGTTCGATTTAAAATTGAATACGGTTGCCGAAAAAATGGATAATTCCGTTCATCATATATCACAGGCTATCAACCAAAATGCACAAATGAGTTTTCCTGATTTTATCAATACATTCAGAGTTGAGGAAGCCAAAAAGAGACTCATAGAACCTAAACCTGATACAATTTTTACTATTTATTTAGATGTAGGATTTAATAGTAAGGCCGCCTTCTATTCGGCTTTTAGAAAAAATACAAATATGACGCCTACAGAATTTAAAAAACTTCACAATTCCGAAAATTAATGTAACACGTTGATTATATAAAAATTAAAAATACCAAAAGTGTCTTCCCGATAAAAGAAGACACTTTTTTTGTGTCCAGCATTATAGGGAAAAGCAACCAGAAGAATGCTCCAAAATATATTTGTCCCAATCAAAAAAAACAGTATAAACAATTTAAAATGAAAACAATTATGATAAAGGTAGCTTTAAAAACAATTTTTATTACAGCTCTATTATTGGTAGGAACTTTTGCAAGTAATGCACAATCCAATGGCAATTTTAAATTAGGTATAAAAGCTGGTGGCAATCTTACTAATTTAAAAAATGCCAATGCTAAGGCCAAAATAGGATTAGCTGGTGGCGTTTTCACAGAATATAGAATCTCTGAAAAATTCTCGGTTCGTTCAGAGGCTCTATTTTCTATGCAGGGAGCTAAGGGAAAAGGGAGTTTTGAAACCGTAAAGTTAAACTACATAAACGTGCTGCCAGGACTTGCTAAATTTTATCCAGTTAAAAGTTTTAGCATCGAACTAGAACCCTACGGCGGCTTTTTGGCCACATATAATAAATTATTTTGAAGATGCTAGAAAAAAGACAAAGAATAATAGGATATGATGTTGCTCGTGCACTAGCTGTATTTATAATGGTCTTTGTCAACTTTAATTTAGTATTGACTAGAGTAGATGATGAAGGTGTACTAACTGGTATTTTAAATCTATTACAAGGTAAAGGAGCTACTCTTTTTATAGTATTGGCTGGTGTTGGTATCTCACTAATGATTAAGGCCAATGTAAAGAACGACGAAATAAAATTAAGAGAAAAAAGAAATGTATTACTAAAACGGGCTCTTTTCCTTTTTGTATTCGGGTTGCTTTATATATCTATATGGCCTGCAGATATTCTACATTATTATGGATTTTATATTTCTATCGGTGCTTTGTTGATGACATCACGTTCTGTTAATCTATGGATGATTATAGTTCTTTTGATTACGGTTTATCCGTTTATTCTGGATTTTGTGGACTATGAAAAGGGCTGGAATTGGAAAATCAATGAGTATACCGATTTTTGGACTTTTACCGGTTTTTTTCGCAGTTTATTTATCAACGGTTTTCATCCAGTAATACCTTGGGTAGCTTTCGTGTTGGCTGGTATATGGCTCGGCAAGCAAAATATGGCTAACAAGAATAAGAGAAACTTTATCCTACGGTTATCCCTAACCATATTCGTTCTGGTTCAGGTGGGTTCTTACAAGTTTATTGAGGTCGTGGTACTTTTAACCGATATACAGGTTGAAGATGCCGTAGCGATTTACGGAACCAAACCTATGCCGCCAATGCCGCTATTTATGATTTCGGGAATAAGCTGGTCTTTTATAATCATTATCGTTTGTATCCAGATGACAGAAAAAGTAGATAGAAAAAATCCATTAGGTTTTCTGGCAAAGACAGGTCAGCTGGCATTTACCCATTATATTCTACATGTAGTTGTGGGTATTTTAAGTGCATATCTAATTTTTGGGGAAAACAATTTAAGCACTCTGGCAACCTTTTTATATGCACTCTCTTTCTGCTTTGCTTTGGTTGTATTCTCAGTTTTTTGGCGAAGAAAATTTACAAAAGACCCTGTTTCGATATTTATGAGGTCGATAACAGGATAATAATAAACTATTAAAAAATAAAATAAAAATGGTAATAAAAAACAAAATAATGAAAAACAGTATCAAGATGTCAACCTTTACATGTCTATTGATAATTACTATGAGTTTCAACTCACACGCACAGCAAAGTAAAAAAAATGTTTTAATAAATACATGGCATATAGATACTTATATGATTCAAGGTAAAAAGTACCCACCATCCAGAAAAGAAAAAAATGATTTTATTCAATTTAATAAGGATATGACTTTTTTTTCCAAATCAGAAGGCAAAGACGAAAATGGAACTTTCATTTATAACACAAATGGAGCATATATAGAAATGATTGATGAACAAGGAGGTAAATTAAAGGCTTATATCATTTCAATTACAAAGAAAAAATTAGTACTCAAATTCGATATTGAAGAACTTAGGGAAGTCGAAATACATTTTAATGCTCATATTTAATCAATAGTCTATGAAAAATATCCTATTTATAGTAGTGTTACTATTAATGAGCTATTCAGCTGTTTTTTCTCAAACAAACATTGAATTAAAAACCGTTCCGTTTGAGATTCAACATCAAAATTTTTACATAGAAAGCGTTTTTGACGACAGACCAGTACAACATTTGGGAATTGTGAAAGATATTTCCGGAAACGAATCGAAATTTCAGTTAAAAGATGGAGCTTCTGTAGCAATAAAGAAATTTATGGATGTAGCTCTAGATAAATCAGATGAGAGAATTCCGATTACTATTAGAATCAAGGCGTTGGAAATTAAACAAGTTCAAACCAGTATCGATGAGATAACAGCACGGATTTATATTAGATTGGCTTTTTTTAGTGAAGAGGGACTTACTGAAGGAGAGTTATTTAATATCAGTCATAATGAAGATCAAAATTTTTCCTTGTCCAATTCTACAGAAATAGTTGAAACCCATGAAAAAAGAATTCGGGCAGCTTTAGAATATTGCATGCAAAGTTTTGTGAATAATCCTAATGTAGTCACTAAAGGCATTATTTCTAAAAAAAATGAGAACAGCACTTTACATTTTTCTAAAAGTAGGTCATTATTGCAAACCAATGTTCCTTTAAACAGGTGGTTTAATCTGTTAATATTTAAAAAAACATCAGACAAGCATCACAACGGATGGGAAGTTGGTTATACTGGTTTTACAGATAGTGATAGTAATTTTATTATTCCGTTTGAAATATCTTATGGGCAATCTAGAGCTAAAACAGATAGAGTGAGAGAAAGAGGTTACAGTTCCATTGATACCTATGCTTTTGGTAGCGGATTTAGCGGCTTAATCAAAATTATACCTAGAGTATATGTTGATATTGGGTTGAACATACCCATAGGTATGGAAGTGCTAAGGGATTTAGAACATAAAAAATCACATAACTTTCTGATTGGTGTTGGTGCTAGTCAGGGCGTAAAAATTATTCCATGGAAAGAATTCGGAATCGTTATTGGGGCAGGTATCTCTCAACAGCTACAGACTTCTAAAGTGTACAAAAGAAATTTTGGATTTGAATTGGAATTGGGTATTAACTTTTAAATCTGTTTTGAACAGATAATACATCAATTCATTGACCAAAATAGGATGTCAGAAAAAATCAATGCCCTTTTTATGAATTATAGAGACATACATTTTAAAAACTAATACTATGAGCTTTGCTAGACTTGTTTCTCTATTTGAGGAATCGCCTTTTATGACCTATATCGCTTTCTTTTTTATCTTTAATATAGCTTTAGTTGCAATTGAAGTTATAATTGACCTTGTTACTTCCAAAAAAAGACGTTGGAAAGATTCATTGGCTAACTTTAGCATTTTTTTAATCAATCAGGTTTTAGAAAAAACGATTGTAGGTACAATAGGAATTATCGCATTAATGCCATTTCATTATCTTACACCTTTAGCTATTCCTAATACTTGGTGGACTTGGGTATTGGCAATAATTGCGGCAGATTTTACGTATTATTGGATGCACCGTATGGAACACGAACACCGAATTTTATGGGGGAATCATAGTGTACACCATTCTTCTGAGGATTATAATCTAACCGTTTCTTTTAGGTTGAGTGTAGTAGAACCTATGATTGAGTGGATATTCCTAATCCCAATGATTCTTATTGGTTTCAGCCCTTTCCAAGCCATAGTAAGTTTAGTGTTTGTAGCACAATTTCAAACTTGGATTCATACAGAACGAATTGGAAAACTGGGTTGGTTGGATTGGGTTTTTAACACACCTTCTGTTCATAGAGTCCATCATGGTTCAAATCGTAAATACTTAGATAAGAATTATGGCGGTATTACAATGATTTGGGATCATATTTTTGGAACGTACCAAAAAGAAGAAGAAAAAGTAATTTATGGACTTACCAAGCCAATAAACACAAATAATCCAATAAAAATTAATTTTATAGAATATAAAAATATTTGGGAAGATGTAAAAAAGTGTAAAACATTTAAAGATAAACTTCGCATCATTTTTGGAAATTTAATATGGAAACCAAAGTACTTTAAAGAAAAAGAAGAGCAGAAATGAAAGTAGTACAACAAGCTTTGGTATTTTTAATAGTTAGTTACCAACCTACTCACAAAAATCCTTGTCGATTTCCTACTAGGTTCTTATTGCAAAAACACCAGCACAATTAGTAGTAATAAAGGTAAAAACACCTATTTACAATTCCGGCATTTGGATATTTGATTAATATGCCGTAAACAATGGCATATACTTCTTTTTGACTAATGGATTTTTTCTTTTCATTTCGTACGTTCCTTTTGAAATCTCTGAATTATTTTCCAAAATCGAATAGGTGTTGTTTTTATTCAGTACCAATACTACTGTTTTTTCTGTGGAAACAGGAGCTTCATCTGTGTTGTTACCAGCACCACCTTTACCAGATGTCCAACACTATTTTCCTATTACATCTGAGCTGATGGGTAGGTTATCTTCTTTTGTACAAAAAATTAAGATGAAGATAAACGTTGACATTAAAATCATTTTTTTCATAAGTTTAATTTTTATTAATTGCCAATTAGAAGTGTTATTCGGCACTTTATTATAGGACGTTTGTTATTTGATAGTACCTTATAATTAATTTCAAATAATAATTTAAAGACCTGAAATCCCTATCAAATAAGGGTTTAATTGCAATTAATGAAAACCATTATTTCAATTAAGAGGCTTTATTTAACTTTTCGACCGAGAATATTTTATAGATTTACCAACTGAAAAATGAATAAAAGAATTCTCTTTAAAAGAAATTAATACAAGCTTGGTTTAGTTTATTAATTGTTTGCAGAGAAGTAGAAAATTAGTAAATGAAATTCGCAAAAACCAAGAAAAAAATATTCTCAATATTATTTGACAAACATTACAAAAGGCTATTTAATTATGCCTTTAAAGTTGTTGGGCATAGGGATATTGCAGAAGGTTTAGTCCAAGAAACATTTATTAAACTCTGGGATAATATCGATAGCATCAAAGACGATGAACGTTCTATTGAATCCTATCTAATTACAGTTTTAAAAAATAAGATAATTGATAATTATCGGAAAAAACAAACTCAAGAAAAGCACCTCAATTTATACAAGTTAAACACTGAATTTATTTCTGATATTGATAGTAAGTGGGAGTTAGAAAAAGAAATAGATAAAATCTACAATTCGTTACCGCCCCAAACTTCTGATATTTTTAAACTATCAAGAAATAAAGGTCTCACATACCCCGAAATAGCTTCCTTAAAAAAAATCTCTAAGAAAACGGTAGAATCCCATATTTCAAAAGCTCTTGATGCTTTTCGAAAAGGATTAAAAGATTATTTGTAAAATAGAAATAGGGTATTGCTTAGTGACAAACGTTTTATAGTAAAACACCTTATTATGAAAGATATAGTTGGCGAAACTGAGATTTGGGTCTATGTTTCGCAACGTGCGGATAAGGCTACGCGAGCAAAAGTCGAGAACTGGAAAACTTCAAATGATTTTGATGAAGAGTTGTTCAATTCAATAGTAAAACTTTATAAGATTACAGGTAGAAACCCATTTGATGATACTATTAGTATAGAAGAAGAGAAAACCAAATTTTTCGAAGTAGTTGCACCTACCAATATAAAAAGCCTGAGCATACAAAAGTACTTAAAGTATGCTGCTGTAGTTATGTTGTTTATCTCTATTATCGGTATTATCTACCAAAACTTTTCAAGAAATATAATTACAGTAGAAACGGGTTATGGAGAAGAAAGGCAAGTTGCTCTTTTGGATGGTTCTACAGTTTGGTTAAATGCCCGTAGTAAAATTTCCTATGAAGAAGATGCTCCCAGAACAATCCAATTAGATGGTGAAGCCTTCTTTGAGGTAGCAAAAGATAAAGCCAATCCTTTTACTGTAGAAACACCTGATAAAGTTATCGTAAAAGCTCTGGGCACAAGTTTTAATGTCAAGGCCTATCCAGAAAATTCATATTTAGAAACCACACTTTTAACAGGAAAAGTTGAAGTATCATCAGCAGATTATTTTGAAGAGAAA
Organism: Flavobacterium litorale; assembly: GCF_019613795.1. Classification (NCBI taxonomy): domain Bacteria; kingdom Pseudomonadati; phylum Bacteroidota; class Flavobacteriia; order Flavobacteriales; family Flavobacteriaceae; genus Flavobacterium; species Flavobacterium litorale. Next base: position 87,802 of record NZ_CP080429.1, on the reverse strand, counting down.
ATTATCATGCTCCCAAATGACAATATTAGAATTATTAAGGCAGATGGAATACCAATAAAGACCACAATTCAAAACAAGAAAACTGTTTTGGCTTGGAGAGCCGGTAAAATTCGATTTGAAAATATGCCGTTTAAAGACATTGCTGATGATTTGGACAATCAATTGAATATAAAATTAGTTTTTGAAAATGAAGCAATTGCCGAATCTAGGTTTACTGCTGTTTTTGATAAATCGACCCCCATGGAAGAAATTTTAGAAGTTCTTAATACTTCCAAGAATTTTGAATACAACCTAAATCAAGAAACAAATGAGTGGATGATTAAATAAAAAAAGTGGGAAAATTGGAGCTTTCCCACTATAACTGTCAAAAAATAAATCTTCGAAGATTAGTATTAATTAACAATATTCAAATTTATGAAAATAAAACAAATCGTTGTTTCATTAAAACAGAAACGCGTTTCAAAAAGAAGAATTTTTTTAATGAAATTATCATTCACTATATATCTGGTATGTTGTTTTCAATTAATGGCATTTACCAGTTTTTCTCAAAATAAGGTTAGTTTAAAAGTGGAAAATAGTTCACTACAAGCAATCCTGAGCCAGATAGAATCTCAAACTAAGTTCAACTTTGTGTATAATAATGATGAAATAGATGGCAACCTAAAATTTAGTATTGATGTTCTTGAGAAGGATATTACCTCTACCTTAGATTTATTGTTTAATAATACAGAGATACATTACAAACTTCGAAAAAATCTTGTTATACTTTCCAACCGAAAATCCCAAAATAAAAGTTACACCATAAGTGGTACTATTAAGGATGCTGCAACTGGCGAGACGCTCCTCGGAGCGAATATAATTGTGGTTGGTGAAAACAAAGGGACTACCACTAACGAATATGGGTTTTACTCTTTGACCCTACCTCAAGGTAATTATACACTGCAAATTTCCTATCTAGGATATACTTCTATAAATAATATTCTAGAGTTAAACGATGACATCAAACTAAATTTTGAATTACAGCCTTCGTCAAACGTGCTTGATGAAGTAGTGGTTATCTCAGATACGAAAAACAAAAGTCAGGTGCGTAATATCTTATCTGGTGTAAACAATTTAAAAGTGGCTGATATCAAGCAGTTGCCCGCTTTTTTTGGAGAGCCTGATATAAACAGGGCAATATTAACACAACCGGGTGTAACTTCTGTAGGAGAAGGTACTTCGGGTTTTAATGTTAGAGGTGGTAATATTGACCAAAATCTTACCTTGCTTGATGAAGCACCATTATACGTGTCATCACATTTATGGGGACTCTTTTCCGTAGTAAATGCTGATGCAATCAAAGACATAACACTATATAAGGGGGGAATACCAGCAAGATATGGCGGTCGAGCATCTTCGGTATTGGACATCCGTCAAAAAGAAGGTAATTCCAAAGTATTTAAAGGAGAGGGGGGGCTAGGGACACTATTCTCAAGGGTAACCCTAGAAGGACCAATAGTAAAAGAAAAATTGAACTTTTTGGTGTCTGGTCGTAGATCATATTTCGATTTGTTTTTCCCGTTAATAGGAGGCGACATTGAAAACAGTAAAGTGTTTTTTTATGATTTGAACACCAAACTATCATGGAATATTAACGAGAATAACAAATTATTTGCTTCGGGATATTTTGGAGCAGATGTTATGAAGTTGGATGACACCGCTAGTGCCAGTGAGCCTAATGAGCCTAATGAACCTGATGCTTCGATAGATTTCCGTTGGAAAAATGCCACAGCTACCCTGCGTTGGAATCATCTTTTCTCGGATAAACTTTTTATGAACTTATCAGGAATTTACAGTAGCTATGCATATTCTTTAGTATCCCAAAATGATAGTGGGGGATTTATAAACGGTGCTGGTACGTTTAAATGGAATTCTGGAGTAGAAAATTGGATAGTAAAACCCGATTTTACCTACTATACAAATCCAAATACTAAAATGAGATTTGGAATAAATGGGACACTTTATAAATTTAATCCAGCAAAACTTTCAAGTAGCGAAGCAGGATTAAGCCCCAAGAAGTTCAATATTGATAAAGGTTTGGAAATCGCACCTTATTATGAAATAGAAAAGACTTGGGATAAACTTTCTTTAAATTTTGGGCTTCGTTACTCTTGGTTCGGAAATATTGGTCCGAACACTGTAACGCTTTATAATCCAGACTTTCCTTTAACTATAAATACAATTACCGATATTAAAAAATACAAGAAAGGTGAAATTATTAAAAGCTATTCGGGCTTTGAGCCCCGCCTTTCGCTAAAGTATGGTCTAAATGACAGAAAAGCTTTAAAACTGGGATATAATAGAACATTTCAATATATCCATTTAATATCGAATACTGCGGCTGCATTACCTTTTGATATTTGGAAACCTTCAGGTACGCATATAAAGCCCCTTGAGGTAAATCAGATATCAGGAGGGTATGCTTATGACACCCCAAATAAAAGGTATAACGTAACAGTTGATGGATATTATAAAACATTCAAAAATTTTGTGGAGTATAAAAATGGGGCCGATTTATTCATAAATAAAAATATTGAAACGCAATTGCTGCCAGCCGAAGGATATGCGTATGGTTTGGAGCTTGGAATTTATAAAAACAGAGGTAAACTTACTGGAAATTTTAATTATACCTATTCCGTATCCAAACGAAAAACGACAAGTAAATTCAATGCAGAAAATATAAACAATGGGGCGTATTACCCTTCCAATTATGATAGACCCCATTTATTGAATATTACCGCAAATTATAATTTAGGTAAAAGATGGGATATAGGTATTTTCTTTACGTATCAAACAGGAAGACCTAGTACGGTGCCAACGGGTAGATTAACTTTTGACGGCAATCCTTATTTGACATATTCTGATAGAAATGCATTTCGAATCCCAGATACCCACAGGATGGATATTTCTTTTACCTATAAACCAACCGGAAATCCAAATACAAAATGGCAAAGTAGTTGGAACTTTGGACTCTACAACGTATATGGCAGTCCTAATGCCTTTTCCGTGTTTTCTACCTTTCAAAACAACGAGCTAAAGACCTTTAAGTTTTCTGTATTGGGAGCCCCAATACCATTCATCGCCTATAACTTCAAATTTTAATTCTTATGAAATCAATTTATAAACTAGCAATATACTTCTCAATTATAGTAATGTTCACAAATTGTGTTAGTGAAATACCCAATGCTTCTAATTTTGAGCCGCAAGTATTTATTTCGGGCTTTCTTACAGGCGGAACGGAATATGTTACCATAAAAATTCAACAGACCGTCCCTGTTGATGAACAAGATTTAAATCCAATAAATGATGCCCAGATTTCCCTATTTACAAAAGACTCTAGTGGAAATGAAGAGTTAATTACCAACTCTTTTAATGTAAATAATGGTACATACGAAAGTTCTGAAATGATAACATCTATTGAGGGTAGTACATACTGGATAGAAATAATACTGGTAGATGGAACCACATTTGTTTCAGATGAAGAAATCTTGAAGCCTGCAATAATAATAAACGACATTGAAATAACAAATGAGCTCAACCGAGTGATTTTTTCAGACCCTATAGATGATAACAATTTCTATTTAATCAACTTTCTGTTTTTTAACAATGGTATTTTTGACCTTAAAATAAATGAACTTACGAATGACGTCCTTTTTAATGGAAATGATAATGCGACTTTTGATTCAACAGAATCTCTTGTTAATGATCCACAGGAAGTACGTGTGAGCATTTCAAACCTGAATTTTAATTCTTATCAGTTCTATTTAAATCAATTTGAACAGTTTGAAAATCAAATTGTAAATTCTGGAGGTGAAGATGATCCAGGTCAATTATTCATGCCACCACCTGCAAATTTAACTGGCAACATAATGAACACAACCAACAATACTAGAGCTCTTGGTTTTTTTAGTGTACAAAGTACTACTCAATTCATTAAGAACTTTTAGGATTAAGTACTAACATTTGTAATTGTAAGAATGATGAGTAGTTATTATAAAGAGAAGCAATAAGGCCTTAAGACCTTGTCTGTATTTACTAAGAATAATCAAGTGTTCTTAAAAAAGGAGGCTTTTGATTTAGTGGGCTCTGTAGGTGAGAAATGGCATCCTATAAGTTTCAAATGGATACCAGTTATTGTTTAAGTAGGCAAACGGTTAAATTCAATACTTAATTAGAATAATTATCGAAAACAAGAAAAATGGAAAATAACAAAATCAATTTTATCGAATTGCAGGCAACAGACTTAAAGGAAATCAAAAAATTCTATGGTAACGCCTTTGGCTGGACATTTACAGATTATGGCGATACCTATTGCGATTTTCATGGAGCAGGAATTTCTGGAGGATTTACCAAAACAAATAAAGTGACCACTGGAGGTACCTTAGTCGTTCTCTACCATAAAGACCTATCCATTGCCATAGAAAATGTAAAGAAAAATGGAGGGAAAATTGCAGTGGATATATTTTCTTTCCCTGGAGGTAGAAGATTTGAATTTATTGACCCCAATGGAAACAAATTGGCCATTTGGTCGGATAAATGAAGAATTGACATATAGCATTTGCAATACCGCAAGATTCGGGTTTTAGGCGCATCTGCCACAACGTAATTTTATCCTAAATTTTAAATGAACAAACCATGGAAAAATTACAGAATAAAACCATCCTTATCACAGGGGCCAATAGAGGCATCGGAAAATCATTGGTAAAAGCAGCTCTTGCCAAAGGAGCGGGTAAAATTTATGCCACAAGTAGGGGTATAAAAAATTTACCCGATTTTGGAGATGACAGGGTCGTGCCCCTTGAGTTCGACATTACAGACAACAATCAAATTGAGTACATTGCAGCAAAAGCTTCGGACACGCAGGTACTCATCAACAATGCAGGTGTATTGAACCCTGGCACCGTTTTGGAGGGCGATATGGAAGGTAAACAAAAAGATATGGAGGTTAATTATTTTGCCACCATAAATATGATGCGTGCGTTTGCCCCCATACTGGAAAAAAATACGCCTGCACGTATGGTAAACATCGTCTCGATTGCAGCCTATTCGCCGCTTCCGTTCATTGCAGGGTATGCAGCCTCAAAAGCTGCCCTGTTTTCGGCAACGCAAGCAGTTAGAATAGAATTGGCAAAAAAAGGGATAACGGTACATTCGGTCAGCCCTGGTGCCATTGATACCGACATGAACAAAGGCAGTGAATGGGAAATGCCGGCTCCAGACGGAATTGCTGAGATTATTTTAAGTGAGGTGGAAAACGGAGTATTGGATATTATTCCCGATGACATGGGAAAAGGTATGTACAATTCTTGGAGGGAAGCGCCTTCCAATCTGGCACAAACCTTTCACGATATGTACCATGGGGAAGAGTAAAGCTAAAGCCTCTCCTTAAAAGTAAAAAGTCAGGTGGCAGTATCAACCCCGAATGCACAAAACAATTTTCATTTGTACCTGTATTTGGGGTAAATATTTCAAAATAGTATGTTCAAACTTATTATATATTATGCTAAAAAGCCTAAACAATAAAAATGATACGAATTATGTATAGTTGGAAAGTAGCACCCGAAAACTTGGAACTTTTCATTGAGACGTGGAAAAGAACAACCAAGACTTGCAAGATTGACAGCAATACTGACCCAATTGCAATCAGAACGGATTGTGACGGCAATAGATATTGCCGAAAAACATAACGTGGGTATCGGAACATTCGGACACTTGAAAATCGGGTATTCCAATCGCAACCGAAGAAGGAAAGGGTTATTCCATTATGGACGGCTAAATTCCACCTGTTATGTTTACTCCTAAAGAAGAGGCGAATGCCTTGATAACGGCAGAACAGCTCATCAAAAAGAACAAAGACCAATCACTACGAAAGTGCCATAACAAAAATAGGACATCGTTACCCTTGATTTCAATTGGATATAAAAAAACCAGAAAATATTAATCTTCTGGTTTTTAACGTATTATGATTTTGTTGTGTACCTACAAAACCATAGTTTGTCGGGGTGGCAGGATTCGAACCTGCGACCTCCTGCTCCCAAAGCAGGCGCGATAACCGGGCTACGCTACACCCCGAATGTTACAATACATATTATTGTAGTAAGGGGATGCAAATATACTATTATAATTTATTTACCAAAGTAATAAAGTTACTTTATTTAAGTATAGCTAAAACTGATGCTTTTGGGTAGGTGTTTTTTAATTAAAAACTTACATTTGTGTATTACAAACATTAGTAATACTATATTATGTCGGAAACAACTATAGAAAAAATTAAATGCCTTATTATAGGTTCTGGTCCTGCAGGGTATACTGCAGCAATATACGCAGCAAGAGCTGATATGCACCCTATAATGTATACTGGTATGGAGCCTGGTGGGCAACTTACCACTACAACAGAAGTAGATAACTTTCCTGGATACCCCGAAGGTATTGACGGACCAACCATGATGATGCAGCTGCAAAAGCAAGCAGAGCGTTTTGGTACCGAAGTACGCATAGGTATGGCTACAGGTGTTGACTTTAGTAAAGAAGAGGGCGGATGGCATAAGGTAACTATAGATAACAACAAAGAAGTTCATGCCCAAACGGTAATTATTGCAACAGGAGCAACAGCTAAATATCTTGGTTTACCTAGTGAGCAACGCCTTAGAGGTGGTGGTGTATCAGCATGTGCGGTTTGTGATGGTTTCTTTTACAAAGGGCAAGATGTTGCCATAGTTGGGGCAGGGGATACTGCCGCCGAAGAGGCAACGTATTTAGCCAACATTTGTAAAAGTGTTACCATGCTAGTACGTAAGGATTATATGAGAGCCTCTAAAGCAATGCAACATCGTGTAACCAATACACCAAACCTTAAAGTGCTTTTTAATAGTGAGGTAGATGAGGTTATTGGTGACCAAGTTGTAGAGGGACTTAGAATTGTAAACAATCAGACGAATGAAAAAACAGAGATTGCTATTACAGGATTATTTATAGCAATTGGGCACAAGCCAAACACTGATATTTTTAAAGGACAGTTGAATATGGATGAAACAGGTTATTTGTTTACCGACCCCAAAACAACTAAAACCAATATGCCAGGTGTTTTTGCTTGTGGTGATGTGCAAGATAAAGATTACCGACAAGCCATTACAGCAGCAGGTTCAGGTTGTATGGCGGCGTTAGATGCCGAGCGTTATTTGGCTGCAGTTGGAGCACATTAATTAATATACAGTACATACAAAAAAAGCAGTACCAAACGGTACTGCTTTTTTTGTATCTGTAGTTTGTAAAATTTATTCTTTTTTGTAGAGTGTTGCGTTTTCGGTAAAAGCAGCTACATTTATTTTAGGAGTTCCGTACAGTCGAATTTCAGCTTTTCCGTTTGCCGATATATTTATAGTTTCTGTAGCTAATATATTGCAGTTACTGTAGCCTTCGGCTAAGATGGTCATATCTTTAACGGTAAAATTTCTGCTTTCTAACTCTGCATTATTGTCAAGGCGTATATGTGCTTTGGCAGCATCGCCCTCTATTGTAGCGTTTGATTTTTGGTATAAATCTAGTGCAGCACTTTGGGTGGCTATTAATGCTTTTAACTTTGCATTTTTGCTCAGTATAACGGTGCTACTATCCGATTGTACATTAATTTCAGCCTTAGTTTTATCATCCATTATTAAGCTAAAATTTTTGGATTTTACGTTTAAGTATGATTCCGAATAGTCTAAATTCTTTATGGTAATATTACTTAATTCCAAGCCAGAAATAGCATTAAGTACTACCTCATGTTTTGCTATAACCGATGTAAGTTTGTCGGTATACGTAACGCGTACACTTAATTTTTTAGCACTGGCTACTCTTTTGGTAGTTGTTATTCGTAGGGTACTGCCATAGCTTTCTGCTTTAATAATTTCGTGTAAGTTATCATCAGCATCTACTTCTAATCCTTCGGTGTCGCCTTTTATTAAAAATACCTCAATATTATCTTCTATTTCTATGCTATCAAAGCTACTTACCTCTTTTTGGGTAACACTAACGGTTTTAGAGCCTTTTATTTTCTCTTTTTTCTGGGCTGTTACTACGGTAGTAATAAGTACTGTAAAAAGTACTATAAACGCATTCTTCATAATATGTTGGTTTGTATGTAGCAAATATAAAAAAACACCAGCGTGTGCTGGTGTTTTTATTGTGAAACTATTATTTAATTGGTAGTGCTATTTTAAAACTAACACATATTATCCTTTGTAAATGCTTCCTCCAGATGAAGATTCTTTACTAATATTTTTGGGAGTATTAATGTACTTGATACTACCACCGCTTGATGCTTCTGCTTTCAAGCTTTGTTTAGGATTAACTATAGTGCTACCACCGCTGGATGCATCTGCTTTTACATTTTCTGCAGTAAGCCCCTTAGCATTTACGGTACCACCACTAGATGATTCCGTCATTAGGTCACGTGTGTTTCCATATACTAGTAGGGCAGCACCGCTGCTAGCATCGCACGTAACATTATCGGCATTAATAGTAACATTCATTTCGCTACCACTACTAGACGATAGGTTTAATGTTGTAGCTTTTATTGATTTTTTGGTGGTTATTGATGCACTACTAGATGATGATATCCCTTTTATTTCGGGCATACGTATCATTATTTTTTTTGCACTGGCCTTTTTAAGGTTTACATCGGTATAAATAACCAACTCTCTGCCTTTAACTTCTGTTATAATATGCTTCTGCAAGTTTTCATCAGCCTCCACAGTTATACTGGTTTCACTACCTTGTTCTATAGTTATTTCCAAACCGCTTCCGCCTGATACGTAGTTAAAACCATTTTTAACGTTACGCTTTTCCGTTATTACATTGCCATTTCCTTTAACGTTCCTGTAAGAGTATCCGTTACCATCGCCATCATTAATAAAGGCACACGAACTAAAGAGTATAAGGCTAACAATAGTAATTATTATTTTGGTTATTTGTAAAATAATTTTTGTCATTACTTATAGGTTTAAATTACTGTTCATTTTTTATTGTTACATCTATATCTTCATCGTTAATGTGTAAATATCCTTTTGTCACAGCATCGTCATCAGCATGTGCGTGTTCCAAAGCACGTTCTTCTTCTTCCATCTCTCTTTGTGCTTCTTGTTCTTCAATATAGTGATCGCACGTAATACACTTAACATCGTTTTTATCCATACGATACATGTTTTCAGAATCGTACCAAAGGTCAAAGAAAGAGTTATCCGTTTCGTCGTAGTGTTTTACACTACTGTCAGGTAAAAAGTGAGTACCTACTGGTAAATATAAAAACAATTCTACCTTTTGATTGCGATATTTGTTTTCTCTATCTGTTGTAAGATAATTATCCAAAATTAGCGTATTTTCTTCATTTTCAAAATTATATGCTATTAATTCCGCTCTTTTTCTAGCTTCTGACATTGAACTGCCTAACGATATTTTCTCGATTTGCAGGTAGGCTTTGGGTTCGTCAGATTTCATTAGAAATAGTGTAACATCATTAGAGTAAATAATATTGTTACCTGCACTATCTTGCTCTATTCTGAAACTACTTCCATTTTCGAACGATTTATCGAAATAAGTGTTATATCTAAACTTTAGGTTAAGTGTATCGTTTTCGGTAATGTTAATTTCTTTTTTCATAACGGTTTTACCTTCTGCATTAATTTCATGGCGTTCCATTACACCAATATATACAAGTCCGCCCAAAGCCACTATCCATAAAGCAAGTAATGTATACTTTGCTGTATTGCCTATAGACCTTAAATTCTCGGTTAGTATTTTTAATCCGAGTAGGAATAATGAGAATAATGGTATTGCAATGGCTAAGAATAATAGCATTGAAGTTACCCAAATTGGAATATTAGTATAATTTAGGCTAACAATAAAGGGATATAGTACTGTTACTTTTGCTGATGAGGTAAATAATATGGTAAAGAAAAAAATGAGAAGACCTACGAGCGATAAAGCAGAAAATACAGTAATACCAGCTCCTATTACTTTTGAAATTGCTTTAAAAATAGCTACAAAAACCTTCTCGAATCCGTTTCCCAATTTCTCTGCTCCCGATTTTGCGTTAGCACCAATTTTATCGTAATCAACACTCTGGATTTTTTTGCCCAATGCATCAAACTCCTCACGTACTTTACGCTCAATATTGGATATGTTTATGGCTTCGCCTGTCATTTCCAACTTTTCGGTAGTTGTTACTGCTTCGGGTATAAGTATCCATAGTAATACGTATATAATAATACTACTACCAAAGGAAAGGAATGGCGATATTATAAACAGAATACGAATCCATAGCGGATCTATCCTAAAGTAGTGGGCTATACCTGCACAAACACCACCTATTATATTTTTTTCGTTGTCACGATAAAATTTGCGTGTGCGTTTTGCTCCGTAGTAAGGTGCGCTATAATCGGTACTAGTATTTTTTTGTGCAGTACCGTCGTCGTCAAGCCTATAGTCCTCAGGTTGTCCCATAATTTCTATAACCTCTTCAACTTCCTTTGTGCCAACTACCTGCTTTTCGTTTTTGAGTTTTTCTGTTAAAAGTTCTCCAATACGGCTTTCAATGTCGTTCATTATCTCGTCTTTACCCTCAGGTAAAAGCGATTTTCTTATAGCATCAAAATAGTGATTTAGTTTTTGGTAGGCATCTTCATCTATATGAAAGAAAAGACCTCCTAAATTTATACTTACTGTTTTGTTCATGGCTATGCTTTTTGGCTGGTTATTATATTTACTGCGTCGGAAAGCTCCGTCCAGGTTATGTTCAATTCTTTTAAAAATTCTTGTCCCTCATCGGTAAGACCATAGTATTTTCTTGGTGGTCCCGATGTCGATTCTTCCCAGCGGTAACTGAGCAGCCCGTCATTTTTAAGTCTTGTTAGTAGTGGGTATACTGTACCCTCCACCACAAGAAGCTTGGCATTTTTAAGCGTATCTAGTATTTCAGAGGTATATGCATCCTTCTGTTTTAATACAGAGAGTATGCAAAACTCTAAAACCCCTTTACGCATTTGTGCCTTGGTGTTTTCAATATTCATAGGCTTTATTTTTACTATCGTTTCATTATATGTATAAGCAGCTTCCATAGTTACTGCTATTAGTTTTTTCTTATAGCAAAGTTATCGTCTCCCAAGTGAATTTTATTGGGTTTACCCGAATAACTAATTGCAGAAGATGTATCGGTGGTTGCCATAACGCTGTCTGTAACGTGTAAAGCTACTGACGACATTCGTTTTGCCCAAACTTCCGCCTTTTCACATGTAAACTTATCTCCTGTAAGTGTACCTCCATTGCATAGTACTTCCGATTTTTCTGCATGCCCGTTTAATGCTACATAAGCTCCTCCCGTAATTATAGCTTTAAACTCTTCTGTTATTATGCTCCCTTTAAAAGCACTACCTGATGCAGCTTTAATATCGCATATTTCGGTAGCATTTATATTTCCTGTAAAAGTACTACCAGTTTTTAGGGTAATACTGAGTTTAGGTGTATTAATTTGGTTGGTAACTTTTACCGTTGCTCCTGTTTTGGCGGTTATAGATGCCGTGTTATTATCAGATACATATACCTGAATGTTTTTAGCTACATTTACCGCTGCATCTTTTGCATTATTATTAATGTAAATGCGTAATTCTTTTCCGCTACGCTCTGTAACTACATAGTTCATAGCATTGTTATCTGTAGTTTTTACTTTTACCGACTCAGTATCGTTATGGGTATAAATTACCTCAATACCATTTTCTACCTTAATACTGTTAAAGTCAGATACATTTCTGGTTTCCTCATTTTGTGCTACTGCTATTGTGCTTGTTAAAGCAAGGGCAGCCATTACTAACATTGTTTTCATGATTGTTCGTTTTTGATTGATGATTGATTGTGATTGATGATTGATTGTTTTGCCTGCAAGCAGGCGATTGGCTAATTATTTTATAAATTTTATGGTTAACGGAAATTTGTATACTTCGCCATTACTGTTTTTAACTGCGGCATACAGTATTAAAAAGAATTCAATTACTTTTAATGCTGCCAGTAAAATTATACTTACTATAGCTGCTATGGCAATACCTGTAATTCTGCCTACTGTAAATTGCTCCTCTACCCAATGGCCATCGTCCAACAGCATTACGTCTATACCATTAAAAATATTGTAAAGTATAATGGGTACGCTAACAATTAATAATATCATAAAATAGAGTAGCAGGCTCAATTGAAAATTTATGATGCGTTTTCCATTCTCATTAATAAACTCTGATTCTTTTCTTTTTAAACTCCATATTATAGTAGGAAAAATAAGGTTACCAAAAGGGAATATGTATTGCGAAAATGCACTTATTTGCATTAGTGTTGCACCTGTTTTGTCTGCTGTTGTTACCATAGTATGTGTTATTAGCTATTAATTTCCTATGCAAATATATGTTTAAAAAAAGGTATTATGCAATGCAAAGTACTTAAAATTAACATAATATTAACAAATGTAACCCCTGTTAAAAAGTAATTAAATATCACTATATTAGCAGTAAAATAAGACCTTTATGGAGTTTACGCCATCAAAATTAAATACATTTCTTTTCTTTAAATTACCTTCAGCCTATTGGAGTGGAGTACGTGTAAAACAAGTTACTACAACAAAATGTGTAGCCACAGTAAAGCACAAATGGTTCAACCAAAACCCATTTAAATCTATGTATTTTGCTGTTCAGGCTATGGCTGCCGAGCTCACTACGGGTGTTTTGGTAATGTATCATATAAAAAAGAGCGGCAAAAAAATATCCATGCTTGTAGCTAATAACAAAAGTAACTTCTCTAAAAAGGCTACAGGGCGCATTACATTTACGTGTAACGATGGCGATAAACTGGAAGTCATAATACAAAAGGCAATTACAACAGGTGAGGGGCAAACTTTTTGGCTTACGTCGGTTGGAGTTGACGAAAAGGGCGACCAAGTATCGTTAATGGAGTTTGAGTGGAGCATAAAAACCAAGTAAATTATAACTGAAACAAATCATAAACAATCGTTAAACACAGTGCTTTAACGATTAATTATAATACACTGATAGTATCTTTGTTGAAAATATAATTTATGAAAGTTTTAATCACGGGAGCTACTGGTCTTGTTGGTACAGAGTTAGTATCGTTGTTGCTTAAAAACGGAATTCATATTAATTATCTTACTACATCAAAAAGTAAAATCCAAAAAGAGCAAGACTATAAAGGATATTATTGGAATCCTGAGAGTGGCATTATAGACAAAGATTGTATAGATGAAGTAGACGCTATTATTCATTTAGCAGGTGCATCTGTATCTGAACGTTGGACGGATGAGTACAAGCAGGAAATACTAGAGAGCCGTATATTATCTACTAATGTATTGTATAGTTTGCTTAAACACACCAATCATCAAGTAAAACACTTTATATCCGCTTCTGGTACAGGTATATATCCTGATAGCACGGATACGGTGTACTCCGAAACCAATACAGCCATTGACGATTCTTTTTTAGGGCGCGTTGTAGAAAAATGGGAAGCTGCTGCAGATAAAATTGCTACGCTAGGTATTAAAGTAGCAAAAATGCGTACAGGTATAGTACTATCAGGCAAAGGTGGTGCCCTTACCGAAATGGCAAAACCTGTAAAGCTTGGCGCAGGTTCAGGCTTAGGTAGCGGTAAACAAATACAATCGTGGATACATATACACGATTTGGTAAGCATGTACAAATACGTTTTACAAAATAAGTTAGAGGGCGTATACAATGCCGTTGCACCGCATCCCGTTACTAACAACGAATTGATGAAAACGATAGCTAAAGTATTGGACAGACCTTACTTTATGCCTAACGTACCTAAATTTATGCTACAACTTATACTCGGCGAAATGCATATAATATTATTAAGCAGCCAAAATGTAAGTGCTAAAAAAATAATAGGCAAAGGTTTTCAGTTTGAATACCTATCGTTAGAAAAAGCATTACGAAAAGAATTAAAATAGTTACAAAGCATTACATTGCTATTTTATCCAATTACTCCTCATTATAATTATCTCATCTAAATGTACTTAGATGAAAATAATTTGTACTTACTTATTACTATAATCCAAATACCTAATAGTATATTTGCAGCCATTTTTGGGTGCAGTACTATTGTGGCTATTTTACCACTTAAAGCAAATTAAATTCCCTGTGACAATTTGACATTTTTATGCCTTTGGCAGTACTTTTGCACACCCGATGTAACAATAGGAAAACTAAATGTTTAAGAAAATATTTAAAAACATGAGCCAAGACAACTCTGAGAGCAAAGAGAAAGAAATTATAAACGAAGAGGTAACGGTAGATAAAAAAACGACTCAGGAAGCTGATAACGAAGCAAAAAAAGTAGAAGAGCTTACTGAGGAGGAAAAATTAAAAGAAGAATTAGCAAAGGAGAAAGATAAATTTTTACGCCTATTTGCTGAATTCGAAAACTACAAAAAAAGAACTTCTAAAGAGCGTATAGAGTTATTTAAAACGGCTAACCAAGAAGTATTATTGGCATTACTACCCGTAATGGACGATTTTGATAGAGCATTGGCAGAAATTGCAAAATCTGAGAATAAAGAAATGCTAAAAGGTGTAGAACTTATCCATAATAAATTTAGCGACACATTAAAATCTAAAGGTTTAGAGCAAGTACAACTAAAAGCAGGCGATGAGTTTGATGCTGATTTTGCCGAGGCTATAACACAAATACCAGCACCGTCTGACGATTTAAAAGGTAAAATTGTAGACGTTGTAGAAAAAGGATATAAACTAGGCGATAAAATTATACGTTTCCCAAAAGTAGTACTAGGAAACTAAATAAGCCTTAATAAAGTGTAAGCATAAAGCAATGAAGAAAGATTTTTACGAAATATTAGGTATAGATAAAAGTGCAACACCCGAGCAGGTAAAAAAAGCCTACAGGAAAAAAGCAATTGAATATCACCCTGATAAAAACCCAGGCGATAAAGAAGCTGAAGAAAAGTTTAAACTAGCAGCAGAAGCCTACGAGGTATTAAGCGACCCCGATAAAAAAGCACGTTATGACCAATATGGTCATGCAGCATTTGAGAATGGTGGTGCTGGCGGCGGATTTGGCGGCGGAGGTATGAATATGGATGACATATTCAGTCAGTTTGGCGATATCTTTGGTAGTGCTTTTGGCGGTGGAGGCGGCTTTGGTGGTTTCGGCGGAGGCGGAGGTCAACGCAGAATGAAAGGGAGTAACTTAAGAATAAAGGTTAAATTAACCCTTGAAGAAATTGCCAATGGCGTAGAAAAGAAGGTAAAAGTAAAACGCAAAGTACAAGCACAAGGCGTTAGCTATAAAACCTGTACCACTTGTAACGGTAGTGGGCAGGTAATGAAAATAACCAACACTATATTGGGCAGAATGCAATCTGCATCTACGTGCCATGTATGTAGCGGTACAGGGCAAATTATAGAAAGCAGACCGCAACATGCCGATGCACATGGCATGATATTGCAAGAAGATGCTGTATCTATAAAAATACCAGCAGGCGTTGTAGATGGTATGCAGCTAAAAGTATCGGGCAAAGGTAATGAGGCTCCTGGTGGTAATAGTGTGCCAGGTGATCTTATTGTTGCCATAGAAGAAGTGGAACACGATATGCTAAAGCGTGAAGGCGAAAACCTACACTACGACTTATATATCAGTTTCTCGGAAGCAGCTTTAGGAGTTTCTAAAGAAATAGAAACGGTTAGCGGAAAAGTGCGCATAAAACTAGAACCAGGTATACAGTCAGGTAAAATACTACGCCTAAAAGGCAAAGGCATACCAAGTATAAACAGCTACGGTAGTGGCGACCTTTTGGTACATGTTAACGTATGGACACCCAAGACATTAAGCAAAGAACAACGTCAATTTTTTGAAAAATCGCTCAACGACCAAAACTTTGTTCCGCATCCCGAGAAATCGGATAAATCTTTTTTTGAAAAAGTTAAAGATATGTTTTCTTAATTTAAGAAAATTTTATATATTTGGTTTTCACTAGTTAACTAGTGGATTTTTCTTTTTCATAGCAATTTTTCCCATCCTTATGTTAATAAGGGTGGGTTTTTTTATATTTGGAATAAAATCCTTTCATTTTTAATAGTCATGCAACATAACGAATGCCTTAATTGCGGTACTACCATAGTAGGTAAATATTGTTCCAACTGTGGGCAAAAAACCGATACGCATCGTATTACATTTAAGCATTTTTTAGCGCACGAAATGTTGCATGGTGTTTGGCATCTGGAAAAAGGAATTTTGTTTACCGTTAAAGAAGCGCTTACCCGACCTGGTTATGCAGCGTTAGATTATATTGCAGGAAAACGCTTTAGGTATTACAATATGTTTTATTTAATGTTGTTGGTTTTAGCGTTAATACTTTTTGCAGCACACCACACCGAAAGTAAGGAAGCTTTTGACGAAGCTGTTTTAGATGACGACGATAATTACCAGAAGCTAGTACAGTTTATAGATACCTATATAAAGCCAATTCTGTTTACGCTAGTACCACTATTGGCAATTAATAGTTATGTACTATACCGAAGGTTAAAATTAAATTTTTTAGAGCATGTTATTATATCGGGCTTTACCTCGTTGGCCATGTTTGTAACTGCTTTAGTAGCTATAGCAATTACTGTAAAGTACCACCCTGTTACCGATTTTATTAGCGATTTATTATTTTGGGTTATGCTACTATTTCCTATACTAGCATACTACCAAGTATCGGCAAGCAAATATAAGTTTTGGGGCTTTGCTTGGCGTTTGGTACTATTTTACCTGTTACTAATACTGGAAATAATATCTATAATATCTTTTTTCACAATAGTATTTTTGTTATAAATACCAAAAAGTATTGTGAAACTTTTATACCGCTAACCATCACATAATTTCTATTTTTACACTTTAACAAAAAAATATGAGTTCAATACTACAAGTAAATAACGTTGTAAAGCAATATGGCAATTATACAGCGCTAAACAACGTTTCTTTACAAGTACCCAAAGGCAGCATATATGGGTTACTTGGTCCTAACGGGGCAGGTAAAACATCACTAATCCGAATCATCAACCAAATAACAATGCCCGATAGTGGTGAGATATTATTGGATGGCGAAAAACTAAATCAGAACCACATAGCACATATAGGCTACATGCCCGAAGAACGTGGTTTGTACAAAAGTATGAAGGTAGGAGAGCAGGCACTGTACTTAGCCCAACTAAAAGGATTATCCAAACAAGAAGCCAAAAAGCAACTGGAGTATTGGTTTGATAAGCTGGAAATAAAGGGCTGGTGGAATAAAAAAATACAAGAACTCTCCAAAGGTATGGCACAAAAAATACAGTTTGTAGTAACCGTATTGCACCAACCTAAACTATTAATATTTGATGAACCTTTTAGTGGTTTCGACCCTGTGAATGCAAACCTCATTAAAGATGAGATATTAGAACTTCGCAATAAAGGCGCCACCATTATATTCTCTACACACCGTATGGAAAGTGTAGAAGAACTTTGCGATGATATTGCACTCATTCATAAATCCAACAAGCTTATAGAGGGTAAACTCCACGAAGTTAAAAAACAATACAGAAGTAACACTTTTGAGGTTGGTATTGCTCCGCACAACTTCCAAGGCTTGCTTGCCGATATTAGCACCAAATACAAAACACAGCAAGCCCACTTTAAAACACTTGATGATGAGTTAAAACTCGAAGTATCGTTACCGCAAGGAGGTACATCGCGCGAGTTGCTTAATTACCTAATGCAACACGGAGAAATTACCCATTTTGTAGAGAAAATACCAAGTGTAAACGATATATTCATTCAAACTGTAAGCCAAAAATAGTATGAGTCTTTCCCTAATCATAAAAAGAGAATTCAATTCTAAGGTACGCAATAAATCATTTATTGTAATGACGTTTCTTAGCCCTCTGCTTATAGTGGCTATGGGTACGCTTGTAGCGTATCTTGCCAATGTAAATAAGGATGATATTAACCGAATAGCTATACACGATACATCAGGTATCCTTAAAGATAATTTTGAGGATACTAAAAATGTTAAGTATACCGACCTCTCGGCAATGGATTTGGATATTGCCAAAAAAGAGGTTTCAGATGGCGAGATTTACGAAGGTTTAATTTACATCCCTGCAACAAACGATTTAACAGAGCTAACCGATAAAGTAGAGTACATTAGTAACGATAGCCCCAACCTTGATTTTGTTTCGAAAATTGAAGATGTAGTTGATGATAAGGTAACGAAGTACAACTTGGAAACATTAGGGTTTGACTACGATAAAATTGAAGCAGCTAAAACACGGGCTAAAATACGTTTGAGTAAATTTTCGGGAGAAGAAACCTTTAAAGAGGGGAGTATTATTAAAATAATTATAGGAGGGCTGTTTGGCTACCTCATTATGATGTTTGTAATTATTTACGGTAATATGGTAATGCGAAGCGTTATTGAGGAGAAAACCAATCGTATAATCGAAATCATAATATCATCCGTAAAACCCTTCCAGTTAATGATGGGTAAAATTATAGGTACATCCTTTGCAGGAATACTACAATTCATCATCTGGACCATTTTAGGGTTAGGACTTTTCTTTATACTCAGTAGTGTATTTGGGGTACAAGTAGGTGCAGCAGCACAACCAGAGGCAACCGAAGCCTCTCGCGAAGCCATGAGCAATGCACAGTTATACGTTAGTGAGCTTTGGAAGTTGCCATTACTAACCATATTTATATCGTTTATTATTTACTTTATAGGTGGGTTCTTTTTATACAGTTCGTTATACGCTGCCATTGGTGCTGCCGTAGATAGCGAAACCGACTCACAACAATTCCTATTACCCATTATTATGCCGTTAATGCTCGGGGTGTACGTAGGCTTTTTTACGGTTATTAGCGACCCACATGGTACAGTAGCCACAGTATTTTCCATGATACCGCTTACATCGCCCATAGTAATGTTAATGCGCATACCGTTTGGCGTACCACTTTGGCAACTCATAACATCCATAATTATACTTTTCGGAACATTTTTTGGTGTAGTATGGTTTGCAGCCAAAATATACCGCATAGGTATTTTAATGTACGGTAAAAAACCAAGCTATAAGGAGATATTTAAATGGCTTAAATATTAATTACCTTCGTTATCAAAAAGTTTAAAAACCCAAAAACCTAAAAATACATGTCTAAAATATTAATTATAGAAGACGAAGCAGCAATACGTCGTGTACTTAGTAAAATACTTGCCGAAGAAAGTGATGCCTACACCGTAGAGGAGGCTGCAGATGGTTTGGAAGGTACAGAAATGATAAAAAATGACGATTATGATTTGGTACTTTGCGATATAAAAATGCCAAAAATGGATGGTGTTGAGGTGTTGGAAGCCATTAAAAAAATAAAACCCGAAATACCCTTTGTAATGATATCGGGACATGGTGATCTTGAAACGGCAATACAAACCATGCGTTTAGGAGCTTTTGACTATATCTCTAAACCACCCGATTTAAATCGGTTGCTAAATACAGTACGCAACGCCTTAGACCGTAAAGTACTGGTAGTAGAAAACAAACGGCTAAAGAAGAAAGTTAGCAAAAACTACGAAATGGTAGGTAATAGCGAGCCTATCAATCATATAAAAGAAATTATAGAAAAAGTAGCACCAACTGATGCTCGCGTGCTTATTACAGGTCCTAACGGTACAGGTAAAGAGCTAGTAGCCCATTGGCTGCACGAAAAAAGCGAACGCTCATCGGCACCATTTATAGAAGTAAATTGTGCTGCAATTCCATCAGAATTAATAGAAAGTGAGTTATTTGGGCACGTTAAAGGTGCATTTACAAGTGCTGTTAAGGACAGGGCAGGTAAATTTGAAGCAGCCCACAAAGGCACAATATTTTTAGATGAAATTGGCGATATGAGTTTACCCGCACAAGCCAAAGTATTACGTGCCTTGCAAGAAAATATGATACAACGCGTAGGGGCAGACAAGGATATAAAAATAGACGTACGTATAGTAGCTGCAACGAACAAAGATTTAAAAAAGGAAATTGAAGAGGGACGTTTCCGTGAAGATTTATACCATCGTCTTGCCGTAATATTAGTAAAAGTACCTGCACTTAACGACAGGCGTGAGGATATTCCGTTATTAGTAGAGCATTTTACAGCTAAAATTGCAGCAGAGCAAGGTACTATTCAAAAACGATTTGCTCCCGATGCAATAAAGTTACTACAGGAGTACGATTGGACAGGTAACATACGCGAACTGCGCAATGTAGTAGAACGTTTAATTATTTTGGGCAGTAAAGAAATTTCAAAAAACGATGTAAAGCTTTTTGCGAGTAAGTAATTTACAGCTTAGTTAAATACTACATCATTAATTTATAGCATACGTGTTTTTAAAAAAAATAAATCCAAACCTTTCAGAGGCATTAGAGCGAGCAGGTATAACAGTACCAACCGAGTTACAAAAGCGTACTTTTGGTACTATAAAAAGTGGTGCCGACTGTGTTATAGCTGCACCAAGTAATAGCGGAAAAACTACAGCCATAGCAATTGGCGTGATACAAAAACTAGAAGCTGCTTTTGAGCAATCGCCTAGAGCATTAATAATTGTTGCGGATAAGCCCAAAGTACTCGAAATGGAAGAGCTATTTAATAAATATGCCAAACATACCGATTTGCGAGTGTATGGCGTGTATGAGCAAGGCGATATGGATTATGATAAAAACCAGATATCAGCAGGGATTGATGTATTAATTGGTACGGCAGGCAGATTAAACCAGATGTTTTCGGTGGCTGGATTTGATATAAACAGGCTTAAAATGTTTATTGTAGATGATGCAGCACCGCTATTTAAAATAAGGCACGATGCTAAAATAGCCCGAATGTCGGATGGTATTACCAAAACACAACGTATTTTTTTTACTGACGAAATTACCGATAGAGTAGAATCGGTAGCAGACAGAATAATGATAGAACCTACATTTTTTGAATTTGACGAAAATGACGGCAAAGAATAGTAGCACTTATAAATAACAAAAGCGAAATAGAATTATGGGAATGGTAAAAGTATACGCAGGTAGCGAAATTTTGGCGCTAAACGTACAGGCAAAGCTAGAAGAAGCAGGTATAAGCACAATAGTTAAAGATAATATTGAATCGGCAACTCTATCAGGTTTTGGCTCTTTTGGGCAAACCGTACAAGTTTTTGTTAACGAAGAAGACGTAGCAAAAGCTACAGGAATAATAGGAACATAATATACTATGCTACAATCAGAACGCTTATACTACCGTGAAATACTCCCTACCGATGATAAAGCGATGTTCGCTTTAGATTCCGATCCCGAAGTACATCGTTATTTGGGTAATAACCCAGTAACTACTATTGAGCAGAGTAGGGAATACATTAAAAATATTAGGCAACAATACCAAGATAATGGTATTGGTCGCATGGCTGTTTTTATAAAAGTAACAGACGAGTTTATAGGTTGGGCAGGTTTAAAGTTAGAACATAATGTAAACGGTTATGCTCAGTTTTATGATGTAGGGTATCGTTTCATTAAAAAATTTTGGGGTAATGGTTATGCTACTGAATCAGCTTTGTTTTTTGTAGATTATGGTTTTAACGAATTAAAGCTAGACAAAATAGTTGGTTGTGCAATGGTAGCCCATAGTGCCTCCCGGCGTGCGTTAGAAAAAGCAGGCTTACAATTTATAGAAAATTTCGATTACGGAGATGGAGAGATTTGTGCATGGTATGAAATAGTAAATCCTAACTCCAAATAAACCACACCATAGCCATTTTCTTAAGTACCAACTACACTAATTATTCTATCTTTGCAGCTTTAAAATGCTATACACATGATTACTGCAGATGCTCTTTCGGTACAATTTGGAGGTACCACACTTTTTAGCGACGTTTCGTTTTCTATAAATGAGACCGATAAAATAGCCCTAATGGGTAAAAATGGAGCAGGAAAATCTACCCTACTAAAAATTATAGCTGGTGTAAACAAACCCTCTTCGGGTGCTGTATCGGCACCAAAAGATACTGTTATAGCCTATTTGCCACAGCATTTGCTTACTGAAGATGATGCTACCGTGTTTGAAGAAACATCCAAAGCGTTTGCAGGTATTTTTAAGATGAAGGCAGAAATTGATGCTTTAAATGAAGAACTTACGGTACGTACCGATTATGAATCGGATGCCTACTATAAAATTATCGAGAAAGTATCCGAACTTAGTGAGAAATTCTACGCCATAGAAGAAATAAATTATGAAGCTGAAGTAGAAAAGGTGCTAAAAGGAATGGGCTTTACAAGTAACGATTTTTCGCGCCCTACATCTGAATTTAGTGGTGGCTGGCGTATGCGTATTGAATTGGCGAAAATTCTACTACAAAAGCCCGATTTAATACTATTGGATGAGCCTACCAACCATATGGACATAGAGAGCATCCAGTGGCTAGAAGATTTTTTAGTAAACGATGCCAAAGCCGTAATGGTAATTAGCCACGACCGCGCTTTTGTAGACAGTATAACTACCCGTACTATAGAGGTTACTATGGGGCGCATTTACGACTATAAGGCGAAATACTCGCACTATTTAGAGTTACGAAAAGACCGCCGAGCACACCAACAAAAAGCATACGAAGAGCAGCAGAAGATGATTGCTGAAAATATGGAGTTTATAGAGCGTTTTAAGGGCACCTACTCCAAAACATTACAAGTACAATCGCGTGTAAAAATGCTTGAAAAACTGGTAATGGTTGAGGTGGATGAGGTGGATACCTCGGCACTCCGATTAAAGTTTCCGCCCGCACCACGTTCGGGGCAATACCCTGTAGTGGTAAACGAGCTATCCAAATCGTATGATAACCATGTGGTATTTAAAAATGCTGATATGGTTATTGAGCGTGGGCAGAAAGTAGCTTTTGTTGGTAAAAATGGCGAAGGAAAATCGACTATGGTAAAAGCTATTATGGACGAAATTAATTATGAGGGCAAATTAGAAGTAGGACACAACGTGCAAATAGGATACTTTGCCCAAAACCAAGCCGCTATGCTTGATGAAAATTTAACGGTATTTGAAACAATAGACCAAATTGCTGTGGGCGATATCCGAACACAAATTAAAAACCTGTTGGGAGCTTTTATGTTTAGTGGTGATGATACGACCAAAAAAGTAAAAGTATTATCGGGTGGTGAGAAAACTAGACTTGCTATGATAAAGTTACTACTTGAGCCTGTTAATCTTTTGATATTGGATGAGCCTACTAACCACCTTGATATGAAAACCAAAGATATTATTAAAGATGCCCTTAAAGCTTTTGATGGTACGCTGATATTAGTATCGCACGATAGGGATTTTTTAGATGGATTGGTAACTAAAGTATTTGAGTTTGGTAATAAACGCGTAAAAGAACATTTTGAAGATATTAAAGGTTTCTTAGAATATAAAAAGATGGAAAACCTGAATGAGATAGAGAAATAGTAGTCACTATATAGACCCAAGCAAACAATTTATAGAATAACAAAAAGCACAGCATGTAAACGCTGTGCTTTTCTCAATTTAACTAAACCTACTACTAAACTTATTCTACCATTTTTACAAGTCGTATAAACTCTGCTCTATAACCATCAGGGTCGTTTTCTAATCCTTGTTTTGCTAGTTTTACAATAGCTTCGCTCTTCTTATTAGGTATCAACTTGCTATCTCTTAGTTTTAAACCAAACCATGCAACGGCACTAGCAAATTTAAAATCGCCCGATGTTTTTCGTAATGTTACACTATTGTTAGAAATTATCTCGGTAATCTCCTTACTCACATTTTCGTCAGGCTTTTTGTATCGGAATTTTATTGTTGCCAATTCGTTATTATAATTATTTATAACGGCGTTGGTTTGGGTGTATTTCAATGTTGGCTCGCTAGTAAAATAATCACTATTTACACCTGTGGGTATTATCTCGTATAATGCAGTAACGGTGTGTCCGCTGCCTAATTCGCCAGCATCTATTGCATCGTTAGCAAAATCCTCATCACGTAATTTTCGGTTTTCGTATCCTATAAGGCGGTACGATTGTACGTGCTTAGGGTTAAACTCAATTTGTATCTTCACGTCTTTAGCAATAGCATACATAGAGCCTTTAAATTCCCTTTGTAAAAAACGGTCGGCTTCCTGCATCGTATCTATATAAGCATAGTTTCCGTTCCCTTTATCGGCTAATATTTCCATTTTGCTATCTTTATAGTTGCCCATACCATAACCCAAACATGTTAGGAAAACACCGCTTTTGCGTTTTTGTTCTATAAGTGTTTGCATATCGCTGTTGGATGATGCGCCTACATTAAAATCGCCATCGGTAGCCAGTATAACGCGGTTGTTTCCTTTTTTAATAAAGTTTTCCTGAGCTGTTTTATAAGCCAATTCAATACCAGCGCCACCTGCGGTACTACCACCAGACTCTAACTTATCTAAAGCAGCTATAATTTTGGCTTTTTCTGCTCCGCTGGTAGAGGGAAGTACCAGCCCTGCTGCACCAGCATATACTACAATAGCAATTCTGTCTTTAGCACGCATTTGATTTACTAGTAACTTCATCGATTGTTTTAGTAATGGTAGTTTATTACTACTACTCATTGAGCCCGATACATCTATTAAAAACACAAAGTTAGAGGCGGGTAATTCTTGTGTTGGTATATCAACCCCTTGTAGTCCTATTTTAAGCAGTTTGTGCTTAGTGTTCCAAGGTGCATCGCTATACTCTGTGCTAATACTAAAAGGCTTTTTACCTTTTGGTTGTGGATATTTGTATTTAAAGAAATTAATCATTTCCTCTACTCTAACGGCATCTTTGGGTACAGTTTGCCCGTTGTTTAAAAAACGACGTATGTTGGTGTACGAAGCATTATCTACATCGATAGAGAATGTTGATAGTGGTGCTATGTTCGGGTTTTCAAACTGGTTTTCTTCAAACGATTCATAATCTTCTTGGTCTATTTGTATTTTGGTTTGTTTCTGCTCCGCTTCTTCTATTACCTCTTCAACCTCTTCTTTTTTAGCTAAGCGTATTTTTTTAGTGGTAATTACTACTACACCGTTAGCTCCTTTATTACCGTAAATGGCTATTGATGCTGCATCTTTAAGGATTCGGCATTTAGAAATTTCATCAATATTTAAATTATCAAAGGTATCACCATCTACAGGGAAGCCATCTACTATATACAATGGTTCGCCTCTACCTGGTAGGGTAGTTATACCATTAACTTTATCCTTTATACTTTTTCGGGCTTCGTGCTGTTCTTCTACTACCACATACTCAGTTTCATCAAAGTTTCGTCCTCTTTTGGTAGTAATAACAATTACGCCATTAGCTCCTCTGTTGCCATATATAGATGTTGCTGCTGCATCTTTTAAAATGCTGTACGATGCAATATCGTTTTGGCTAATGTTCCTAAAACCGTCTTCATCTACGGGTATTCCATCTACAATAAATAGGGGTTCTATGTTTCCGTTTATACTACCCACGCCACGCAATATTATGGTGCTATCTGCACCTGGCTGTCCTGAACCTGTGGCAATATTTAATCCTGCTACTTGACCTTGGAGATTTTGAATTACCGATGGATTGGCTCTATCTTCTATCTCTTCAACCGAAATTGCTGTTACAGCTGCGTTTGTCTCCGTTTTTTCTATCGGATAACGGTTGGACGTTACCGCAGGGTATTGGTTAGAAGCATTGGGGCTTATGGTTGCCGTATTGGAAAGTGATTGGTTAGTATTTATAGTTGAAGGAACCCTAACTGCTACTTTGTTTGATGTACTTGTTGCTCTTTTATCTTTGTTTGTTATTAACGCTGATTTTTTTTGAGCCTCAAGAGGTTTATATTTTATCTCCTCTGTAGTTATTTTTCCATTTGAGATATAGTTTCTCCTTTGTACGGGTTTTCGCTTATTTGTTACGGTAACTTTTTTACCTGATGGCGATATGCCATTTGATGGTGTGTCGTAAACGAAATTCTCATTTTCTTCTTCATACACAATAGCCTCTTGTTCTTTTAAATCTCTTTTAACTGTAGGGTTAAAAGTCTCATTAATCTTTTGCGTATCTATAACTGTAACATTGTTTTCGGGTAGCGTATCAGGATTTATTATTGCATCGGGGTTGTTGTTGTTGTTTACTAGCATATTACCTATACCAATAAACAGTACTAACAATGCAGCAACGCCTGTATATTGCCACCATACTATGGCATGTCGTTTCTTTTTGTTATCCAGTTTTTCCTCAACTCTGTTCCAAACGGCTTCCATACGGTCAAACCCTTTTTGTTCGGCTTGCTCCGCAGCATCTTTAAACTGTTCGTATATTTTATCTTTATTTTCCATTGCTGTTCACGTTTTGATAATAAACATTATTTACTAATTCTTTTAGTTTGGTGCGGGAGACGTTTAATTGTGATTTAGAAGTTCCCTCACTAATGTTTAGCATGGTGGCTATTTCTTTATGCGAATAGCCCTCAATGGCAAAAAGGTTAAATACGGTTTTGCAACCTTCGGGGATATGGTTTAAAAGTTCTAGCAAATCCTCCTCTTCTAACCCGACCGATTGGGCTTGCGAAGGTTCGGCTGCTATACTCATATCTTCTATATAAATATTAAAATTTACATTCCGTTTTAAGCTTAATAAGCATTGGTTTACCGCAATTTTGCGTGCCCAAGCCTCAAAAGCTTTTAATTCTTTTAACTGATCTAATTTGGTAAAAATCGTGTAAAAGGCATCGGCCATTGCCTCTTCTATTAATTCTTCCCGTTTTAAGTACCTTTTGCAAGTATAATATAGCTTGGGTGCCATAATTTCGTACACCTGCCGTTGGGCATCACGGTGCATCTTTTTGCATGCTGCTATGAGTTTTTCGTCTATCACAATTAAGTCTCTTTGTTTATATAGAGCAGTAAATGTTGTAAAAGGTTGGGAGAGGAGTAAAAAAATTTTTAGTATTTAGTTGCAGTAAGTAGTTATAGTTAATTGATTTCGGTGTGACTGTAAACTTTAGCTGCTTATTTATCAATTATTAGCTTATAAATATTAGCTGTAGTTGTAGTATCGTCGTTATCCTCACACAATAAAAAAGATATGGTTTTGTTGGTTTGCTCGTACAATGTAATGCCCTCAAACTTACTTTGCCCAATTATTTGTGTTTTTTCTACTGTCATAGTTTCAATATCAATAGTACCTATGAGTGAGCCTTTAATTTCGCCATCAGTATATACTGCGTTGGATGCTTCGGCGGCAGCCAGAAAATATAATTTGTTGCCTACCTTAACTGCATCCGTAAAGCCTGCTTGTACGCCTTGTATTTTAGGCAGTGCAATGGGGTTGTAAATAATCTGGAAAAACATATCGGATATTGTTCCGTCCAACGTAAAAATACCATTTTGGGCTGATGGTCCGTTGCCACGTTGTAGTAAATACCATGTAGTCCCATCGTTTACAGCAGCCTCTATATTAAAATTCTCGGGCGTAATTTCTCCAAAACTTTGCATGGCAAGGTATAAATCGGTAGCATCAAGGTGTGGCAGTACCTCATTTGTTTCAATATTTATATGTGCTATAGTATTACGGTTTTCGGTAGAACCTGAACCAAACAAATACAAATCCTTCCCATGCAATGCTAAGGCTTCGTAGTCGGCTTTATCAATTTTTGGCACACGCTCTAAAGGACCCGTATAGCCATTGGCAACTAGTGCTGTTTTGTTAAGTGCTTGGTCATCGATATGATATTCGTATACGATATGGCTATCGTCTGATGCAATAAACAACGAATCGCCATTAAATAGCAAACCCGATGCCGAACCAATACCAATGATACGAAAAAGGAGTTCCAGCTGAAACTTTTGCATAATAGTAGGTTTTGTAGTAAAACGCGATAAATGTATAAATTCTTATCTTTATAAAGATAAACCATTTTTATATGAAGCCTACCACTATAGATACCTTTAAAGTTACGGATGATTTTAATATTTGTTTAGCACCAACCTATATTGATACTGGTTTAACCCGAGAGGATAAAAAGGTAGCTTTAAAAGAGGTTAGCAAAGATTTAAGTAAGCTACAGGATAAAATGTATGCCAATAACCGCTACGGTGTTTTACTCTGTTTGCAAGGCATGGATACTGCGGGTAAGGATAGTTTAATTAGGGAGGTGTTTAAATACTTTAACGTGCGTGGTGTAGTGGTGCATAGTTTTAAGCAACCATCGGATGTGGAATTGGAGCACGACTATTTGTGGCGGCATTATATTGCATTACCCGAAAAAGGAAAATTTTCGGTATTCAATCGTTCGCATTATGAGAATGTTTTGGTAACGCGAGTACACCCCGAATATTTATTGAAAGAGAATTTACCAAATATAGCGTCGGTAACAGATGTACCTACAGATTTTTGGAACATGCGTTTTGAACAGATTAATAATTTTGAAAAGCATTTGGTGCAGAATGGAACTATAGTACTAAAGTTTTTTTTAAACCTGAGTAAGGAGGAGCAGCGCAAGCGCTTATTACGAAGGTTGGATAGGGGTAGCCACAATTGGAAGTTTTCGCCAAGCGATTTAACGGAACGCGACCTTTGGGACGATTACCAAAAATATTACCAAGAGGCAATAAGTGCTACGGCTACCAATTATGCGCCATGGTATGCTATACCTGCTGATGATAAGGAAGCAGCACGTTATTATGTTGCCAAAATAATTTTAGACAATTTACAGCAATACGATATTAAAGAACCCGAAGTAGATGATGAGGTTATGGAAAATATTAATAGCTACAAAAGAAAACTCTCTAGTGAGGCACCAGGCTGATCGGTTTGCAATAACTCTTTAAATTCTTCTTCACTAAGGCAAATGCCCATATGGGCTACTTTTTCGTTTTCCTCTTCTTCACCATTAATAAAGTAAATGGGTAATAGTGCCGTTTTTTCTTGTTTCCGTAAGGTTTTTGCTATAGCCCTTCCTTTGGCGGGTTTATGGGCATAATTAATTACTACAGTATCGGGCTTTGCAGCTATAACACTACTAAAAACGTCTTCTGTGTCAACTAGCTGCGTACCTACCACCTTATGCGATGTATTTTTGCAATGGTTAATAAGGGGTGTAGTAGGCTGGCTGCTCCAGTCTGTAATAAATAACCTCATTTTGTTAATGCTGTATTGTACTAACAAAAATATAAAACCTACAATAAAAGTAATATACTATTTGTTGCTGCGGTTCATTTTTTTACCACTATTTACAATTTATTAATAAACTGTAAGTGTTTACGCTAGGTTATGGTAAGTGCATTTTAGTAGGGTATTATTTAACTTTATTCAACATACGCATTCATTTCTTCTACTTACATTTGCAAAAAATTGCATACAGGGTGAAATTATCCGCTTACACAAAAGAATTTGAATACAATATTCGTTTAGCATGGCCTGTAATACTAGGCATGTTAGGGCACACCATAACGGGTATTATAGATAATATTATGGTAGGTAAGTTGGGTGCTGCCGAACTTGCTGCTGCATCGTTGGGTAATAGTATGGTATTTATAGCCATGTCGGTAGGCATTGGTTTTTCTACTGCTATTACCCCCATAGTAGCACAACACGATGCCGAAAAGAATGTTGCCAAAGTGCGTAGTGTGTTTCATCATGGATTATTTTTGTGCAGCGTACTAGGAATTTTTCTATTTGGTACCGTATTCTTTTCCAAGCCATTAATGGCGTTAATGAGTCAGCCTGAAGAGGTTGTTGTGCTTGCAGGACCTTATATCGATTGGGTTGCATTCTCGTTATTACCTATGGTTATTTTTCAGGGATACAAACAGTTTGCCGATGGGCTATCGCTTACCAAATATGCCATGTATGCTGTTATTATATCTAACGTTATAAATATTGTAATTAATTATTTATTGATTTACGGAATATGGATTTTCCCAGAAATGGGTATAATTGGTGCAGCTATAGGTACGGTAGTATCTCGGATATTTATGCTGGTTTATATGCACTACATATTGGTTAAAAATGAGCAGTTAAAAATATACTTTACCAACTTTAGTATTGGTAACATGAAGAAAAAGATGCTGCGTAGGATTACCGCTTTGGGCTTACCCTCGTCCATGCAAATGTTTTTTGAGGTAGCTTTATTTACTGGGGCAATATGGCTATCGGGCTATATTGGTAAATCCAGCCAAGCTGCCAACCAAATAGCGTTAAGCCTTGCTAGCATGACGTTTATGTTTGCTATGGGGCTAAGCGTGGCATCTATGATTAGGGTAGGAAACCAAAAAGGGCTTAAAGACTATAATAAGTTACTATTAGTGGCACGTTCCATTTTTTTACTTGCCGTATTAATAGAAATTGTATTTGCTACTTTATTCATACTCTTGCATGACTATTTACCGCATTTCTTTTTAAACATGACCGATACAACACTACTGGCAGAAAATATAGAGGTTATTAAAATTGCTTCGCAGTTATTACTTGTTGCTGCTGTTTTCCAGATATCCGATGGTATCCAAGTAGTAGTATTAGGTGCATTACGCGGATTGCAGGATGTAAAAATACCAACCTTTATTACTTTTGTTTCGTATTGGGTTGTAGGTTTCCCCGTATCGTTGTACTTAGGTTTATATACCGATTTAAAAGCTACAGGTGTTTGGATAGGGCTATTGGCAGGGCTTACTGTTGCTGCTTTATTTTTGTATCTTCGCTTTAATTACTTAACAAAAAAACTTATTCATCAAGAGGCGTAGTTTTTGCCTTGCGACGTTAAAACTTTACTACTATTATGGAATTACCAAAATTTGTACTAGCTGATAATACGGATTACCCAGAAGATATATTTATTATTCATTTAGATTATCCACGCTTTATAATTAATCTTAAAGATGATGAAGTAGAAATTATAGAAGAAGCTGAAGATTTGGATGAAAATGAATTAGAAACTGAAATGGAACGATTAATAGAGCAGGCAAATGCTTTTTATGATCGTGAAGTAGAGCGGTACGAGAAAGAGTAAATAATAATAAACTTACAGTTACAGTATTCAATATACGTAATGTCATTCTGACGAAGGAAGAATCTATAAATATTAGAAGATTCTTCACTCCGCTTCGCTACCTTCAGAATGACAAAGCAGGATGATAATTTCCATGTACTTAAGTAGGGTAATTTTTTAGTTTTAATGAAAGGAGTTTATCATTGTAAAGAGATTCCTCACTCTGCTTAGTTGCAATCAGAAAGATAGGTTGAATTACTTACTAAAATACTTTTCCAATAAAAACTGTGCGGCTGCAAATGGTGATAGTTCATTGTTTTGTACTGCTTTTTTGTACTGTTCCAATAACGGAGCAATACCCTCACGGGTGTAAAAACTACTTTTTAATTGCTCGTTAATTGTTTCGGTTAACCAATAGCTATTTTGCTCGGCACGTTTGGCATTAAAATAATGGTTGCCTTTTGCCATTTCAAAATACTCACTCACAATTTGCCAAACATCTGCTATTCCATCGTGGTTAATAGCACTACAGGTAGTTACTTTAGGTTGCCATCCAGAGTTTTTAGCAGGGAACAAATGCAAAGCCCTATTAAACTCCGTTTTGGCTAGTTTAGCTTTTTTAATGTTATCGCCATCCGCCTTATTAATAACAATAAGGTCTGCCATTTCCATAATACCGCGCTTAATACCTTGTAGCTCATCGCCGGCACCTGCTATTTTTAGAAGCAAGAAAAAATCAACCATACTGTGTACTGCCGTTTCACTTTGCCCTACACCAACCGTTTCAATAATAATAGTGTCAAAACCACAAGCTTCGCAAAGTATAATTGCTTCGCGTGTTTTGCGCGCCACGCCGCCCAAAGTATCTCCTGATGCAGAAGGGCGTATATAAGCATTTTCATCTTTCACCAATTCCTCCATTCGGGTTTTATCGCCCAGAATACTCCCATGCGACATCGAACTACTTGGGTCTACGGCTAGTACTGCTACTTTACGTCCTGTACCCGTAAGGTGTTTCCCAAACGCCTCTATAAAAGTACTTTTGCCTACACCGGGTACGCCTGTAATACCAATACGTACCGATTTGTTGGCATGCGGTAAACATTGGTTTATTACATTGGTAGCTTTTTCTAAATGGCTGGGGTTAGTGCTTTCTACCAAGGTTATGGCTCTGCTTAAAGCTGTTTTATTACCATTTAATATGCCTTGTACCAGTTCGGTAGCAGTAGGCTGCTTCCTCCTTAACTTAGTAATATTAGCTATAGATGATGCACTAAAGCTTTCGGGCTGGTTCACGCCATCTTTTTCGTGTAAAGCAGTATTAAATTTAGGTTTATCCACTATGATCGTTTAAGTAAAGTAAAAATAACTATTTCGGCGGGATTCCTAAAGTTTCGGCAGCTATATTTAAATACTGACGTGGTTGCTACTAAACTTACGTGCATTGTTTTTAGCTTATTTATATTTACTTGTATTTTGTGTATCATGCTTAGTTAATAACTGTAAATTTGGCTACAATTTGTAGTAAAAGTAATTTGGACAGTATTATCCTCATATTTGTATGCATGTTTGCAGGAGTTTGCGCCCAACGGGTAAAAGCATTTCCGCCCAATGCCTACGTAGCCCTCAATCAGTTTGTAATTCATATTTCATTACCAGGGTTAGCACTATACTATATTCCTAAAATTGAAGCAAGTATAAAGCTGCTATACCCACTAGGAGTAGCATGGTTAGGATTCCTTATCGCATTTATATTTTTTGTAACGCTAGGCAATTACTTTGGTTGGTCGCGCAAGTTAACAGGCTGCCTTATTCTAACGGGAGGCTTGGGAAATACCTCATTTGTTGGTTTCCCTGTTATAGAGGCATTATATGGACAACAAGGTTTAGAAACCGCTATTATTGTGGACCAACCTGGTACTTTTGTGGTTATGGCAACACTGGGCATAATAGTGGCAGCAGCATACTCTAAAGGAAAGTCGGGCGTTGGCGAAATGACAAAGAAAATTCTGTTTTTTCCGCCCTTTGTAGCCTTTTTTATAGGTGTAGGTATGAATGTTCTTGATTACGATTTTACATCCGATATACAATCGATATTTCAAAGGCTGGGTAGTACCGTAACACCTGTAGCCTTAGTAGCGGTAGGGATGCAGCTTAAAATAGATTTTAAAAGCAAGCATTGGAATTTTTTGGCTTTAGGGCTGTTTTTTAAACTTTTTATCATGCCGGCCTTCTTTTTTATACTTTATAAAATACTACTTAAAGGCGAGGGGATAGAAACAGAAGTTGCTATTATGGAAGCAGCAATGGCACCCATGATAACAGCATCGATATTAGCCTCTTCGCATGGTTTAAAGCCGCGCCTTTCTGGAATGATGATAGGGGTGGGGATACCTTTATCTTTTCTAACACTTGCATTTTGGTATTGGTTATTACATATATACTAAACACTAGTAATTTTACAATAATTATAATGAGTATTGCTATTATTTAGTAATAATGGAACACTTTGCATTAATTTAATTGTCCTTTGTTGCAATTTCTTTAATTTTATAGTCCTAAACCAAACCTTAAAATAAAAACCACAACTTATGGCTACACTAAAACAGTCCTCGTGCTGTACCCAAACTCCTTCTCCTACAACAACTATCAATTCTAAAATAGAATAATGATGAATATTTTTAATACCTCGTACAATCAAAACCTGTATGATATAGGCATTTTGTTATTACGTATTACGGTAGGATGTTTTATGATGACACACGGATTGCATAAACTTGATATGCTTATGGAAGGTGGGGTTATTAAATTTGCCGACCCCATAGGTATAGGTGCAAAACCGTCGTTAATACTAACTGTTTTTGCCGAGCTGGTTTGCTCTTTCCTAATTGTAATGGGGTTTGCTATACGGCTGGCAGCACTACCACTTATTGTAACCATGTTGGTAATTATATTTGTAGTACACGCTAAGGATGGTTTTACCCACAAAGAACTCCCAGCACTCTACCTAGCCATATATGTATTATTACTTATAGTGGGTAGCGGACGTTTTTCTGTAGATAGACTTATTGCAGGTAAAAAGCGGAAAAGTAATTATTAATATCTAAAAACGAATAGTATAATTTATAGTATTTTTGACTGTTACCAAGTAATGCATTGATACTATAATTATGAACACGATACCATTACCACAAGAAATGATTGTACAGCTTGAAAATATAGTTGGACAATCATTTTTATTTTTAGATATCGAAACAAGAACCCATTACGGACATGATGAAACGGAAGACTATAGCTTTCCACCGTCGGTAGTGGTAAAACCTGCAAATACTCAGGAAATTTCGGAGATAATGAAGCTTGCCAATACCCATAAAATACCTGTAGTGCCTATAGGTGCACGTACGGGGCTAAGCGGTGGCGCACTAAGCATACACGGTGGTATAGGGCTCTCTACAGAGCGATTAAATAGTATTGTTATTGGTGAGAAGAATTTACAAGGTATTGTTGGTCCTGCAGCTATAACGCAAGAATTTCAGGAAGCTGCTTTAGCCAAAGGATTGTTTTACCCGCCCGACCCAAGCAGCAGAGGGAGCTGTACTATAGGTGGTAACGTTGCCGAAAATGCAGGAGGTGCCAGAGCTGTAAAATATGGTGTTACTAAAGATTATGTGCTTAATTTGGAAGTAGTATTGCCTACAGGCGAAATTATAGAAACAGGTGCCAATACCCTTAAAAACTCCACAGGGTACAACCTTACACAACTTATGGTAGGTAGCGAGGGTACGCTAGGTGTTATTACCAAAATTGTAATGAAATTGTTGCCGAAAAATAGCCACAACGTATTAATGTTAGTGCCATTCTTTAAATCGGAGCAGGCTTGTGAGGCGGTAGCGGCTATTTTTAGAGCAGGGATAGTACCAAGTGCTTTAGAGTTTATGGAACGCGATGCTATTGATTGGGGGGTACGTTTTTTAGGCAGTGTACAATTGGATATTAAAGATGATATACAAGCCCATTTATTAATAGAGGTAGACGGTAATTACCCTGATGTGTTATTTGCAGAAGCAGAAAAAATAATGGGAGTGGTTGAGCAGTTTGCTATTGATGAGGTACTATTTGCAGATACTGAAGACCAAAAGAATGCTTTATGGAAACTCCGTAGGGTAGTGGGCGAAGCTGTAAAGTCGAATTCTATATACAAGGAAGAAGATACCGTAGTACCCCGCTACGAATTGCCTGTACTATTAAAAGGCGTTAAGGCAATAGGCAACAAATATGGTTTTAAATCGGTTTGCTATGGGCATGCAGGCGATGGTAATTTGCATGTAAATATTATTAAAGGTGACATGACTGATGCCATGTGGCAAAATGAGGTGCCAAAAGGGATTAGAGAAATATTTGAGCTTACGGTTTCGTTAAAAGGAACACTATCGGGAGAGCATGGTATTGGTTACGTGCAAAAAAACTATATGGATATTGCTTTTAGTAACCACCATTTACAACTCATGAAAGGGATTAAAACATTGTTTGACCCCAACAATATTCTTAACCCTGGTAAAATACTACCCGATAAATTATAGTATTATTGCTTGCCCAGCATTTTTTTAGTTATTTTACCAATGCTTAACCCTTGTACTATTATAGAAAATACAACTACAAAATAAGTGATGGCTACAATAGTTTTTTTATAAGGACCTTCGTCTATAGAGAGTGCCAAGGCAATAGATACACCACCGCGCAAACCACCCCAAACCAGTATTTTTAGGGTGTCTTTGCTAAATTTCTCCTTAAAGGTAATAAACTTAGCAGGCAACCAAATTGAGATGAACCGTGAGAGTAATACAATTAATACGCTTGCTAATCCAGGAATCCAATAAGTGTTTAAATCTGGAATTATAAGCAGGTAAAAACCTATAAACAAAAATAATATTGCATTTAGTATCTCGTCGTTCAGTTCCCAAAACTTATCAAGATAATCTTTTGTTACAACCGACATTGCCCAACGTTTTCTGAAATTACCAATTATAAGTCCCGCAAAAACCATGGTTAATGGTCCTGATACCTTGAGCCATTGTGCCACCAAATAGCCGCCCATAACTACTGACAATGTTATGAGTACGGACACTTTATAGTCATTTATTTTTTGCATAGCTTTAGATGCAATTATACCCAACACTATTCCCAACAAAAAACCGCCACCTGCTTCTCTAACAAATAACCACATAATATTTAACAACGTAAACTCAGTACTATTTTCTTGTGCAATTTGCAATATTACAGCAAACATAACTACTGCCATACCATCGTTAAATAACGATTCGCCAGCAATTTTTGTTTCCAATGCTTTCCTCACATTAGCCCCTTTTAATACGCTTAATACAGCAACGGGATCAGTAGGCGATATA
This sequence comes from Flavobacterium litorale, assembly GCF_019613795.1. Taxonomy (NCBI): domain Bacteria; kingdom Pseudomonadati; phylum Bacteroidota; class Flavobacteriia; order Flavobacteriales; family Flavobacteriaceae; genus Flavobacterium; species Flavobacterium litorale. Next base: position 51,278 of record NZ_CP080429.1, on the reverse strand, counting down.
AGTGCACCAAATAGTAAGCAGTATATATAAGGGATATCAATCCCCTTCATCGGTAAAAAGTAGAGGAGTGTACCTACTGCAAATGTTGAAATAATTACACTAACGGTAGAGAAAGTTACTATGGGTGTACGTTGCTCTGTTAAATCGCGTAGGTTAATGTGTATGGCACCAGCAAATAACATAAAGTTTAGCATAGCTCCCATAAGTACCTCTGTAAGGTTAAACCCAGCAATTAGCGTAGCAATACGGCTGGATAGTTTGGGTACAGAGTCGCCAAAAAACACGAGTGCCAATGAGGCCACCATAGCAATAACCATTACCCCTATGGTAGAGGGTAATTTTAAGAACCGAACATTGCAATACGCAAAAATAGATGCGATAACAATCATTACCGATAAGGAGTAATAGAGTTCCATACGTTATAGTACTACTAGTGTTGAGTTTTTTGCAATAGTACAACAATTATAACAGCCAAAAACAGTAACCGTTAACTATATAGTTTAATTTAACGAGACTTTATTATATGCCTAATTTGTTTCGTACTTCGTCGCTAAAAATTGTAGTTACGTAGCCATTGCCCTTATCATTGTTTAGAAATGTCCATTTGTTATCCGTATCGCTATTGCAAACAGCTATCATTTGCGATCTTTTTTTTGCTATTATGGCGTTTTGTTGAGCATCGAAACTAACTTCGCCCGATTCCAATTGCTGTTTCATAGCCGTTACCATCATTTCACCCTGCTCCTGCCCAATAGGTTCTTTAAAAATCATTTTCATAGTAATATCATGGTCTACAAGACTATAATAACCATTTTCAATTTTCTCTATAGAACTGTAAGAAAAGTTTGGAACTCTATCTAAAAGTTCAATACGCATCATCTCGTTATCCATCATACCTTGTAACATTTGTAACATGGTTGCTTTGGGTACCAAATCAAAAATTTTCGGGTAGGTTAAATCTAATAATTTAGCGTATTCGTTTTGTATGGTGTACTCATACATTTTTGCGGAACGTTCTTGTAGCGATTTTTTGTCTTGTGCAAAAGTTACTGCAACTACAAATAGTAGTAAGGTGGTAAGTGTTTTTTTCATTTTTAGTAAGTTTTTTCAAATATAATAGAATTAGCGTATTGATAGGCACAAAACAAAAAATCTCCAGCAATTTTTAAGTGCTGGAGATTTTTATATAAGGTGTAAGTAGTTTAGTTATTAACGATAATCCACTCTCCTGAGGCAATTAGGCTTTCTGCCTTTTTAAACTTCATGCTTTCCGTTTTTCCACTCATTACGTGTTTAATGGTAACCGTATCATTACGGTTTATTTTCGGAGTATCTCTAACTATAGTCTCGGTAACCTGTGGTCGGCTTTGGCTTTGTTGCGATACTTCGCGTGCCTTAGAAGCCATCTCGTCTGTATTTAAAACCTCTTCCTTATTTGTTTCGTAATCTTCCTTAGGCTTTCGTACCTGTTTTGCCTCTTGTATGTTGTTTGCGTTATGCGAAGGCAAATCACCTTTAAACAGGAACGATACTACCTCTTTATTAATACCATTTACTGTTTTCTTAAACAGGTTAAAGGCTTCAAATTTATAAATAAGTAGCGGGTCTTTCTGTTCGTGTACAGCAAGCTGAACGGATTGTTTTAGTTCGTCCATTTTACGAAGGTGCTTTTTCCACGCTTCATCTACAATGGCAAGTGTAATGTTCTTTTCGAAATCAGCCACTAACGATCGTCCTTCGGTTTGATACGCTTTTTCCAAGTTCGTAACCACGTTAAGCGTTTTAATACCATCGGTAAAAGGTACTACAATACGCTCGTACTGCGAACTCTCGTCTTCGTACACATTTTTAATTACTGGGAAAGCTTCGGATGCATCGCGTTCGTTTTTAGCAGCATAAGCTTCCATAACTGCTTTGTATAGTTTAGCCGTTAAATCTCTTTCCGACATTTTACCAAATTCTGCCTCGGTAACAGGAACATTTATAGAGAAGTAACGAATAATTTCGAATTCAAAGTTTTTGTAGTCGCCAGTTTCTTTATTGGAATTTACAATATCTTCTGCCGTGTCGTACATCATGTTAGCAATATCTACTTTTAAACGCTCGCCATGTAGTGCGTGGCGTCTTCGTTTGTATATTACCTCACGTTGTGCATTCATCACATCATCGTACTCCAATAATCGTTTACGTACTCCAAAGTTATTTTCTTCTACTTTTTTCTGAGCACGCTCTATAGATTTGGTCATCATGGAGTGCTGTATTACTTCGCCCTCCTTAAGTCCCATTTTATCCATAACCTTAGCAACTCTTTCCGAGCCGAACAATCGCATTAAGTTATCTTCTAATGATACGTAGAATTGCGAACTACCTGGATCTCCCTGACGTCCTGCACGACCACGAAGCTGTCTGTCTACACGTCTGGAATCATGGCGTTCTGTACCAATAATAGCCAAACCACCTGCTGCTTTTACTTCGGGCGATAGTTTGATATCCGTACCACGACCTGCCATGTTGGTAGCTATAGTAACAACACCAGCATTACCTGCTTCGGCTACAATTTCTGCCTCACGCTTGTGTAATTTTGCATTTAGTACGTTGTGGGGTACATTTCGCATTTTAAGTGTACGACTCAATAGCTCAGAAATTTCTACTGACGTAGTACCTATAAGTACGGGTCTGCCTGCTGCCGATAGTTTGGTTACATCCTCTATAACGGCATTAAACTTTTCGCGTGTTGTTTTGTATATGAGGTCTTGCTCATCCTTACGGGCAATAGGTCGGTTAGTAGGTATTTCTACCACATCCAACTTGTATATTTCCCAGAATTCACCTGCCTCGGTAACTGCAGTACCCGTCATACCCGCTAGTTTGCTGTACATCCTAAAATAGTTTTGCAGGGTAACGGTAGCAAAGGTTTGGGTGGCAGCTTCAATTTTTACATTTTCTTTCGCTTCTATGGCTTGGTGCAGTCCGTCAGAATAACGTCTACCATCCATTATACGCCCTGTTTGCTCATCTACAATTTTAATCTTGTTTTCTTCAATTACGTACTCTACATCTTTTTCAAAAAGGGTATAGGCTTTTAGTAATTGGGTAAGGGTATGGATACGCTCGCTTTTTACAGAGAAATCTCTAAAAAGTTCTTCTTTGCGTTCTGCTTCTTCCTCTTTATCAAGATTTTGTTTTTCAATATTGGCTACTTCGGTGCCAATATCGGGCAGTACAAAAAATTCTTTATCGGTATCTTGCGATAGGAATTGGATACCATTATCGGTAAGTTCTACCTGATTGTTTTTTTCTTCAATAGTAAAATACAGTGCCTCATCTACCTTATGCATTTCGCGGTTGTTATCCTGCATGTATTGGTTTTCGGTCTTCTGTAGTATTTGTTTAACCCCTTCTTCACTAAGAAATTTTATAAGGGCTTTACTTTTTGGTAAGCCTCGGTATACACGTAGTAACAGGAAACCTCCCTCTTTAGTATTGCCTTCCTTAATTAGTTTTTTAGCTTCGGCCAATACGCCATTAAGTAGCGTACGTTGCAAGTTTACAAGGTGGTCTACTTTTGGTTTTAACTCGTTAAATTCATGGCGGTCGCCTTGTGGTACAGGACCTGATATGATAAGCGGCGTACGTGCATCATCAATTAATACCGAATCGACCTCATCTACAATGGCAAAGTTATGTTTACGCTGCACTAAATCGTCTGGCGAGTGCGCCATGTTATCTCTAAGGTAATCAAAACCAAATTCGTTATTAGTACCATAGGTAATATCAGCAGTATAGGCCTTGCGTCGGGCGTCCGAGTTAGGCTGGTGGTTGTCTATACAATCTACACGCATACCATGAAACTCAAATAATGGGGCTTTCCACGTACTATCACGTCGTGCCAAGTAATCGTTTACCGTTACTAAGTGTACACCATTGCCTGTAAGGGCATTAAGGTACATGGGTAGGGTAGCTACAAGTGTTTTACCCTCACCTGTTTGCATCTCGGCAATTTTACCTTCGTGTAGTACTATACCACCAATAAGCTGCACATCGTAGTGAATCATGTCCCAAGTAATTTCCTTACCTGCGGCATTCCATGAGTTTGCCCAAACAGCGGTATCACCATCCAGCTCAACGTACGATTTTGTTCCTGATAATTCCCTATCATAAGGAGTAGCGGTAACACTAATGCTAGTATTTTCCTTAAAGCGTCGTGCAGTTTCTTTTACTACAGCGAAAGCTTCGGGTAGGATTTCCATTAGTACTTTTTCCGAAATGTCGTATGCCTCTTTTTCAAGCGCATCTATAGAAGCGTATATATCTTCTCTTTTGTCAATATCTTCGGTTTTTTCTATTTCTTCAAGGTACGATGCAATTTTAGCATCTTTTTCAGACCTCGCTTCTTTTATTTTTGCTTTAAAAGCAATGGTTTTTTCTCTCAGCTCATCGTGGGATAGTCCTGATAGTGCTGCTTCAAAAGAGTGTACTTTTTTAACAAGCGGCTGTATCAGTTTTATATCCTTTTGCGATTTATCGCCCACAAAAGCTTTAAGTATCGTATTTATTAAACTCATTATTATATAGTTACTTATGTTTATTTGATGATGTTGGTATTTAACAAAAAAAAAGCCTCGCGAAAGAGACTTTTCAATTGAAATTTATTTTTTGCTAATATTCATCCTCATTCCAAAGATAGTCTTCATCAGTAGGATAATCTGGCCATATTTCTTCCATAGATTCGTAAATCTCGCCTTCATCTTCGATTGACTGAAGATTTTCTACCACCTCTAGTGGTGCTCCGGTCCGAATGGCATAATCTATAAGTTCATCTTTTGTAGCCGGCCACGGGGCATCACTTAAATAGGATGCTAATTCTAATGTCCAATACATCTTCTAAAAAGGTTTAATTTTATGCAAAAATAATTTTTCTGCTGAAAATGTCAAGCAAAAATTTGTTTATTTTATAAAAAAGTTAAGAACGTAATTGTTTGCTTGCGTATCCTTTTTAAATACGGCTTTTAAACCCTGAAATACAAGCACTTTTAGTTAATTGCTTTTGGTAGCAGTACTAATACTTTTCGGGTATCCATTTTACTTCCTCGGCATTCAAATCATGTGACAACTTCCGTGCCAGTACAAAAAGGTAGTCAGAAAGTCGGTTTAAGTAGCGTAAAACCATAGTATCTATACCTTCTAGTTCATCCAAATGTACTGCAAGCCGCTCTGCACGGCGGCAAACGCAACGCGCTATATGACAATATGACACTGTAGTGTGCCCACCAGGTAATACAAAATGCGTCATTTGCGGTAGGGCGCTATCCATACGGTCTATTTCGTTCTCAAGCAATTCAACGTGCTCTTCGGAAACTTTAGGGATGTTAAGGCGCTCCTTACCGTTTTTTAGGATTTCTTTTTCGGGTGGTGTTGCCAATATGGCACCAATAGTAAAGAGTTTATCTTGTATGTTTTCCAATGTTTTTTTGTACATCGGGTTCATATCTTGGTCACGAATTAAGCCAATATGTGAGTTTAACTCGTCTACTGTACCGTAACTCTCTATGCGTATATGGTGTTTAGGTACGCGTGTACCCCCAAATAGGGCAGTAGTACCTTTATCTCCAGTTTTTGTATATACTTTCATCGTTTTGTTTTATGGTTGGCTGCTACTTTGTTTAAATACTATTACAGTTAAAACTAGGTAACAGGGTTAGGGTTTACGTTGTCGCTTTCGATGATACCATCACGCAATCGGATAACACGGTGCGCATAGGCTGCAATGTCTTCTTCGTGTGTTACTAATATTACCGTGTTGCCATTAGCATGTATCTCGTTAAACAGGTTCATAATCTCTATAGAGGTCTTACTATCCAAGTTCCCTGTAGGTTCATCAGCAAGAATAATAGAGGGGTTGTTTACCAATGCTCTTGCTACAGCTACCCTTTGGCGTTGCCCACCCGATAGCTGGTTGGGTTTATGATCCATTCTGTCCGCTAGCCCCACTTGTGTTAACACTTCTGTGGCACGACTATCACGTTCAGCTTTTTTGCATCCAGCATATACCATAGGTAACGCCACATTATCTAGCGCAGTGGTACGCGGTAGTAGGTTAAAGGTTTGGAATACAAAACCAATTTCTTTATTGCGTATGCCAGCTAACTCATCATCACTCATTTGGCTAACGTCTTTATCATTAAGGTTGTATATGCCTCCCGTAGGTGTATCAAGGCATCCTAATAAATTCATGAGCGTACTTTTACCCGAGCCCGAAGGTCCCATTAGTGCTACATACTCTCCTTTGTTTATAGTAAGATCGATACCTTTTAATACCTTAACGATTTCGCTACCCAAAGGGAAATCGCGCGTTATGCCTTTTATATTGATTATTGGTTTTCCCATTTTTTTATTTTGAGCCTTAAAAGTAGTAATTTTTTCCGAGTGTTTTTTAGGCATTTTTCCATTTACGTAGCAGCTTGTAGCGGTTGCTTTTAACCTTGATATGACCTAATTACTGTTAACGTATTCCTAATAGTTATTAAGTATGTGTTATAATTATTAAAGTATTCCTAATATAGCAGTTTTTATTTTGATATTTGCTCGGCATCAGCCTATCTTTGGTGTATCAAAGTAATATAAAACAAATCAATTATGAAAAAATTAAATGTAATGTTAGGTGCTGTTTTAGTGGCTGCAGGATTAACGTCTTGTAAAACTGACACTGAGATGGCGGCGGAAAATAAAATAGATCGTTATGAGTCTTTTTATGATTCTGTGAACAATCTTGAGGATGAAGAGAAAATGGCAAATTGGAATGCTATTAAAGCAGAGCACAAAAACAGACTTAGCGAAGCCGATGCTGCTATTGAGACTATGAAAGAGGAGGAACAAGAAGATGCTCAAGAAAGAATAAACGATACGAAGCAAAAGTATGAGGAAATGGAAATGACCGTTTCTGAAAATGTGAATAACGCTGCTGCGAATACGTTATACGTAAGCTACTTTGGCGAAGGTAATGGTATTGGTAACGATATGAAGTTTGAATGGGTAAACAAAGATAATATATTGAGTGTTTACGAAAGATTTGTTGCTACCTTTGATGCTAATAAAGATAACTACTCACGCCAGGATTTTGATAAAATTAAAGCTTGGTACGAAGCGTTAGATACTAGAAAAAACACTGTTGAAAAAGAGGGACTAACATCTGAAGATAATGGTGAAATTGCTAAACTTAAATTAGGGTTTGCTCCTAAATTTAAATGGGAACGAATGACGGCTAAAGGTGATGAGAACGAAGCAGCAAAGGAAGCTGCCAACGAATAAATTGCAAATCTATAATTTAGAGGTTGATTATTAATTTGCACAAAAGCCGCCCAAATTTGGGCGGCTTTTTTATTTTTAACGGATGCTTAACGCATATAAAATGAGTGGTTTAATAATTTTATACTGTTAATTAGTAAAACAACAAAAGCCATGGCAAAAACCAAAAATAACAGACCTCAGGTTAAAAATCCAGACCAATATGAGGCACTTAGAGAGCAAGGATATAGCAAGGAAAAATCGGCACGAATAGCCAATAGTGATAACGCGGGTAAACGTGGTGGTAAGGCTAAAAAGTATGAAGACCGAACAAAGGAGGATTTGTATGCGCAAGCGAAAAAAGTAGGTATTGAAGGGCGCTCTAAAATGAATAAGCAAGAGTTAATTAATGCACTGCGTAATAACTAACCCAACAAACCCCAAAGGTTGCGTATGCCTAGTAAGGCATCGACTAATCTGTTTTTATATGGGCGAATAGTAAAGTGCTGTTTTGCTTGCCCGCTTCTAAAAAATACCAATCCCAAATGATACGTATCTATAGTAACCGTAACATTTGGGTGTTTTTTTATAGCATCCCAAGCTGTTTCGGTGGTATTTGTTTTATGTATGTTACCTATAACACACACAGTTTTGTTATTTGCGTTTGGTAGTATTTCCTCTAATAAAGGTAACAGTTCCGATGTATTGCTACCCGATAGGTAAGCCAAATCAATAGGGCTAGTTATGGGGGCTAATGTGGATAGGAACCATGGATTTGTATTTAGTTTTTCGCCTAAAACGCGTAGCATTTCGGTTACTTTAGTTGCTTCAATCCCCAAAATGTAGAATGTGGAGGGTTTAAAATGGAACATAATTTTATATAAAACGTTGGCAACATCAGGTGTTATACCCTTTACAGGTACGTGCCGCTGCTTGGTATATAGTTTTCCTACTTTGTTATAAAAACATTTGCTAACTACACCATACACAAATGGCGAGTGTATGCCATGTGCGTTTTTAGATTTCCACAAAAATTGAGTGTAGCTTAGTTTTTTCATATTATTCTTCCATTTTAGCACTCAGTTCAAACCAACGCTCTGTTTTTCCGTCAATTTTATCCAGTATCTTTTGTAATTCTTCTGCTTTTGTAGCAATATCCGTATCATCAACCTTTCCATCAGAAAATAAAGCCTCTATAGCTTCCTTATCGCGTTCTAAATCCTTTATTTCTCTTTCAATTTTGCTGTATTCCTTTTGCTCGTTAAAATTTAGTCCAGTAGTTGCATTACTTTGTTTCCAGTTCTTTTTAGTAGTGGTATCGCCAGTAGTTTTTGGGTTTTCCTTTACAGGTTCGTTACTATCCTCGTACGTACGGAAATCACTGTAGTTGCCTGGAAAATCTTCAACAACGCCGTTACCTCTAAACACAAATAAATGATCTACAATTTTATCCATAAAATACCTGTCGTGGCTTACTACCAAAAGGCAGCCAGGATAATCGAGCAGGAAACTTTCCAGTACGTTAAGCGTAACAATATCAAGGTCGTTAGTAGGCTCATCCAGTATTAAAAAGTTAGGGTTTTGTATTAAAACGGTACACAGGTATAAGCGTTTTAGCTCACCACCACTTAACTTTTCTACAAAATCGTATTGCTTTTTTCTGTCAAATAAAAAGCGTTCCAGTAGTTGCCCTGCCGATATTATTCTGCCTTTAGCAAGCGGTATATATTCGCCATACTCCTTAATAATATCAATAACCTTTTGTTCGGGCTTCGGGTTAATACCACTTTGCGTATAATAGCCAATTTTAATGGTGTCGCCCGTTATAACTTTACCGCTATCGGGTGGTATGTTTTGCGTGAGTATGTTTAAAAAAGTAGATTTACCTGTACCATTTTTACCAATAATACCAATGCGCTCGCCTTTTTTAAAGTTAAAGTTAAAATTTTCGAGTATGGTTTTATCTTTAAATTTTTTAGAAACGTTGTGCAGCTCTACAATTTTGCTACCCATACGCTCCATATTTATTTCAAGCTCCACTTTGTGCTCTTTACGGCGGCTGTTTGCTTTTTCTTTAATTACGTAAAAATCGTCCTGTCTTGATTTCGATTTTGTAGTACGTGCTTTGGGTTGCCTGCGCATCCAAGCCAGCTCTTTTACAAAAAGGTTTTTAGCTTTGTCAATACTTGCATTTTCGGCAGCTACGCGTTCTTCCTTTTTCGTTAAATAGTAGGAGTAGTTTCCTTTATATTGGTAGAGTTGCCCATTTTCTAGCTCTATAATTTCGTTACACACCCGTTCTAAAAAAAAGCGGTCGTGCGTAACCATAAATAACGTCATGTTTTCTTTAGCAAAGTAATTTTCCAACCATTCAATCATCTCTAAATCCAAGTGGTTGGTGGGCTCATCTAGTATTAACAAGTCGGGCTTGTTTATTAATATAATGGCAAGTGCCAAACGTTTTTTTTGCCCGCCCGAAAGGCTCTTAACCTTAAGTTTTAAATCGTCGAGCTTTAGTTTAAACAGTATTTGTTTGTACTGCGTTTCAAAATCCCAAGCATTGTGCATATCCATCCGTTCAAATGCTTTTTGGTAGGCTTCTTCGTCTTCAGGATTGTTAAGTGCTTTCTCGTATTGCGCTATTGTTTTAAGAATATCGTTATCCGATGCAAAAATACTTTCCTCAATGCTCAACTCAGGGTCAAGGTTGGGTTCCTGCGGTAAAAACGCCATTTTTATGTCTTTCCGCATTACTACCTGCCCCGTATCGGGCATATCTTCCCCTGTAATAATTTTTAAGATGCTTGTTTTACCTGTACCATTTTTGGCAACAAAAGCCACTTTTTGGTCTTTGTTAATCCCAAAAGAGATGTTCTCGAATAAAGTACGTTCGCCAAAAGACTTGGATATATTTTCTACTGAAAGGTAATTCACTATACTGCTTTTTGTGCAAAAATAGTTTATTTGTTTTAGGTTTTACATGTAACCGATACTGTTATGCGGTTGCTTTTTTAATTTTAGCTTATGTGTCTACATGTTTACCACCAAATCGTTGTGTTGTGTTTTCTCGTATTATCCTATGTAGTTCGGGTTTTCGGTAGTCGTTAATTACCATTTCATAGCCAGAACTCGAGGAGTAAGGGTGCTAAAGATGGCACTTTTGTATACTAATAATGACATAATGACACTTATAGTGTCAAAAAGTCATTTTTTTGCTTTGGAACAAAACTTGACTATTAGTAAACCGTAAAGCAAATATTTTTAAAGTAAAAATTTTAAAAAACAATAAAAGGTATGAACTTAGTAAGAAAAAACAACAGTAATGCATTATTCCCATCAGTAATGGACGAATTATTTAGAGATTGGGCAGGAAACTCAGAAATGGTTAAAAAATCGATGCCCTCTGTAAATATCCAAGAAAATGAAAGCGGTTACGAGCTAGCGTTAGCAGTGCCAGGGATGAAAAAAGAAGATTTTAACATTGAGATAGACAATGATTTATTATCTATTTCGGCAGAGGTTAAAACAGAAAAAACAGAAGAGGAAAAAGGAAAATTTACTCGCAGAGAGTTTAGCTTATCATCTTTCAAGCGTTCCTTTACGTTGCCCGAAACAGTTAATACAGATGCCATTAACGCAGCTTATAATTCGGGTATTTTAACGCTAACACTTCCTAAAAAAGAAGAAGCATTACCAAAAGCAAAGAGGTTGATAGCAATTTCATAATGATGATTATTTAAGTTGGTTAATTAGTAAGAGTGCCCTTATGTGGGGCACTTTTTTTGTTTTACAACGGAGTATTATCCAAAAGTCAAATTATATATCTTTGCCGCATGCAACTCTCTATAATTATTCTTAACTATAACGTGCGCTATTTTTTAGAGCAATGTGTGCTAAGCGTGCAACAAGCCTTGCAAGGCATTGATGGCGAAATTATAGTGGTAGATAACAACTCTCCCGACGATAGTTGTGAGATGATGCGGAGCCGTTTCCCGAATGTAACACTTATTGCGCAAAACGAAAATGCAGGTTTTCCGCAAGGTAATAATATAGGTGTTGCCAAAGCAAAAGGCAAATACATTTGCATACTAAACCCCGATACGGTAGTTGCCGAAGATACCTTTAGTAAGCTGTTGGATTTTGTGCCTACGCAAAAAAAACATGGTATTACAGGTGTTAAAATGGTAGATGGTACAGGTAACTTTTTACCCGAAAGCAAACGTGGTACGCCCACCCCTTGGGTAGCAACCACCAAAATAGCAGGCTTGTATAAACTATTCCCGAAATGGGGTGCTTTTAATAAATACTACGCACAGCATCTTAACGAAAATACTACGGGGCAAACCGATATACTAACAGGTGCTTTTATGTTTATGGAGCGCGAACTGTACCTTGAAGTAGGCGGCTTTGATGAAGATTATTTTATGTATGGCGAGGATGTAGACCTCTCTTATACCGTATTAAAAGCCGGAAAACAAAATATATACTATCCTGAAACGGCTATACTACATTACAAAGGAGAGAGCACCGTACGCGATAAAACATACATGAAACGCTTTAACGATGCCATGCAGGAGTTTTACCGTAAGCATTTTAAAAAATCGGCAGCGTTTGATTTGTTTATGAAACTAGGTGTATTATTTTTTGTTATTGCTAAAAAAAATAAAAAAACAATTCAAGTAGCCCCGCAGGAATATGTATTGTTTTCTGAAAACGAGGCGTTACAAAAACAATTGCAAACCGTTACGGGCAAGCAAGTAGTAAGGCACAGTAATTACAAACCGCTTTTACTACCAACTACTCAAAAAAATATAGAAGTTATTTTCGATAACGAGTTGCTTACTTTTGGCAATATCATATCCATAATGCAACAACACAAGCAAGATGGATATACTTTTAAGATAAAACCCAAAGGATGTAATTTTATTTTAGGAAGTAATAATAGTAATAGCAGAGGTGGGGTAATAACATGGTAAAAAATTGCAATACACCACTATGAATAATTATTGAAAGACAGATAACGAGTCATTTTTTTTATTAATTTCGCAAACAGAAACATTAATTTTACCTTTAGGTTAACGATATGGCAAAATTTGAATTAAAATTACCCAAAATGGGTGAGAGTGTTGCAGAAGCAACAATTACAAACTGGCTAAAAAACGTAGGCGATGCTATTGAAGCTGACGAAGCTGTTTTAGAAATTGCTACTGACAAAGTAGATTCTGAAGTACCATCAGAAGTATCGGGCGTTTTATCAGAAATATTATTTCAGGTTGACGACGTAGTGCAAGTAGGGCAAACCATAGCCTACATAGAAACTGAAGGTGAAGCAACGGAGGCTGCTCCTAAAGAAGAAGCTACTGTTTCAGACACTGCCGTTAAAGCCGTAGCACAAAGTGTTGAAGCGGCCAAAGAAGTAGCAGCAACAAACGAAGATTTTTCAGGTTCAGATAAATTCTTCTCACCATTAGTAAAGAACATCGCTAAAGAAGAAGGTATTTCACTTACCGAGCTAGAGGCTATAAACGGTACAGGTAAAGAGGGTAGAGTAACCAAAACCGATATATTAGCATATATTAAAAACAGAGGTAGCCAACCCGCAGCTCCTGTTGCTAAACCAGCGCAACAAGCACCAACGGCTAGCCAGCCTGTTGCAGCCAAAGCCGCGCCAGTATCGGTTAACGGTCAGGACGAAGTTGTAGAGATGGATCGTATGCGTAAGCTAATTTCAGGTTACATGGTACAATCCGTGCAAACTTCTGCACACGTACAATCGTTTATTGAGGTTGATGTAACAAACATAGTAAACTGGAGAAACAAAGTTAAAGATACCTTCCAAAAAAGAGAAGGCGAAAAACTTACGTTTACGCCAATATTTATGGAGGCTGTAGCACGTGCGCTTAAAGACTTCCCTGGAATGAACATATCTGTAGATGGCGATTACATCATTAAAAAGAAAAACATAAACCTTGGTATGGCAGCAGCTTTACCAAACGGTAACCTAATTGTACCTGTAATTAAAAATGCCGACCAACTAAATATGGTAGGTATGGCTAAAGCAGTAAACGACTTAGGTAACAGAGCAAAAGCCGGTAAACTAAAACCAGACGATACGCAGGGCGGTACATACACCGTAACCAATGTAGGTACCTTTGGTAGTGTGTTTGGTACACCTATTATCAATCAGCCGCAAGTAGGTATTTTAGCACTAGGAGCAATACGCAAAGTGCCTGCAGTTATAGAAACACCAGAAGGTGACTTTATTGGCATCCGCCAAAAAATGTTCCTTTCGCACAGTTATGACCACAGGGTTGTAGATGGTGCACTAGGAGGTTCGTTTGTTAAGCGAGTAGCCGAATACCTAGAAGCCTTTGATCCTAATAGAGATATATAATATTTTTTAAAATATAGATTTAAAAAGCCGCTGTACAGCGGCTTTTTTTATGTAGTAGTTATTATTCTACTAAATAGTGCAAACAATTGCGGTACTCGGTAAGCAACGGTTCAACTTTAACTAGAAAAGCAATAAATAACACGTCCTACTTCTTTTTACAATATAGGAAAGCTATATTTGTAGTTATACAGGACAGATATGGAACTTAAACTTCGCAGACCCATTTGTTTTTTCGACCTCGAAACGACTGGGACTGATATTACTAAGGATAGAATTGTTGAGATATCAATATTAAAAGTACATCCTAACGGAAATAAAGAAAGCAGAACGTGGCTTGTTAACCCCGAACGACCTATACCGCCTGCAACAATAGCATTTCATGGAATTACAGACGAGAGAGTAGCCAACGAGCCTACTTTTAAAGCACTCTCGGGTACTATATACAATATGATTAAGGATTCCGACCTTGCAGGATATAACTCCGATAGGTTTGATATTCCGTTGTTGGCAGAAGAGCTATTGCGTGCCGATGTTGATTTTGATATGAAAAATCGTGTTTCAGTAGATGTGCAAACCATTTTTCATAAAAAAGAAGAACGCACACTTAGCGCAGCCTATAAATTTTATTGCGGGCAAGTATTAGAGAATGCGCACAGTGCAGAGGCTGATACTAATGCAACGTACGAGATATTAAAATCGCAGCTTGACCATTACGATGATTTACCTAATGATATGAATGCCTTGTCGGAATATACAACACGCCGAGTTACAGCCGATTTTGCAGGTTTTATAGTGGTAAATAAAGATGGCGATGAGGTATTTGGTTTTGGTAAGCACAAAGGTGTTAAAGTAGAGAAAGTATTGGATGAAGAGCCTGGTTATTATGGATGGATACAAAATGCAGATTTCCCATTGTATACCAAAAAAGTGCTTACAGCCATTAAATTACGAAAGTTAAACAACAAATTGGTGTAAATTAATTGTAGTACTAATGAAGATTATTTGCATAGGCAGAAATTATACCGACCACATAAGCGAATTAAAAAACGACAAACCTACAGCCCCTGTTATCTTTATGAAACCCGATACGGCTGTGGTTTTAAAAAAGTTCCCGTTTGTAATACCAGAATTTAGTAATGATGTACACCATGAGGTAGAGGTACTCGTTAAAATTCATAAAGTAGGGAAGTACATAGCGCCGAAATTTGCACATAAATATTATGATGAGATAGGTCTCGGTATCGATTTTACAGCGCGTGATTTGCAAGCTGAATTAAAACAGAAAGGACTACCTTGGGAAAAAGCCAAAGGTTTTGACGGCTCTGCCGTTATAGGAAATTTTGTAAGTAAATCAACATTAGGTGATGTAAATAATCTTAACTTTAAGCTCATTAATAATGGTACTGTAGTGCAGCAAGGGAATACGGCACAAATGCTCTGGAAAATTGATGAGCTTATTGCCTATGTTTCGCAATACTTTACACTAAAAAAAGGGGACGTTATATTTACAGGTACACCAAAAGGTGTGGCAAAAGTAAACCATAACGATATATTAGAAGGATATTTAGAAGGAGAACAATTATTTAGCATAAATGTAAAATAATGGCTTTAAACTACAACTTATCGAAAGTACATGCAATTTCTGACAACGACGTTGATTTTGCAAAGCAAATTGTAATTCTGTTCATAGAAGAAGTGCCAACAGAGGTAGAGAATATAAAGGAAGGCGCAAAGAAAAAAGACCACCAAAAGGTATACTACGCTGCCCATAAAATAAAACCTACACTCGATTTGCTGGGTATGGATATTGCCTACCAAGACATATTACTTATAGAGGATTGGACAAAAGCTTCGGGTAAAAAGAAAGAAATCAAAGAGGTAATTAAAAGCCTTAAAACCTGTATAAGCCTTACAATGAAAGAGCTCAAAAAAGATTTCAATCTTTAATTCGTATCATGAAGGCAGCTATTATAACTATAGGTGATGAAATACTCATCGGTCAGATAACGGATACCAATTCAGGATTTATTGCCAAAGCGCTCGATAAAATAGGCATAGGTGTAACCCAAATGCTAACAGTGTCCGACGAGCGGGAACACATCCTAAATGCATTGAGATCGTTGCAAAATAAAGTTGATGTTGTTATTATTACAGGCGGGCTAGGACCTACTAAAGATGATATTACTAAAAAAACACTCTGCGATTATCTTAACGATACATTAGTCCTCAACCAAGAGGTGCTAACCCACGTTAAAAAACTCATTAAACAAGCACTAAATCGTAATGCTTCACAAATGAACGAAGAACAAGCACTTGTGCCATCGCGTAGCACAGTGCTCTTTAATACCGTAGGTACGGCACCAGGCATGTGGATGCAGAAAGAAGATACCGTATTTATATCGTTACCTGGTGTACCTTACGAAATGCGAGATATTATTACCAACCAAGTTGTACCAAGACTGGTTGATAAATACGAACGCCCATACATTATTCATAAAACAATAATGACTTACGGTCTTGGCGAAAGTATAGTAGCCGAACGTATAGAGGATTGGGAGGATAATTTACCAAGTTTTATACGACTTGCTTACTTGCCAAGCCCTGGCAGAGTGCGTTTGCGCCTTACAGCAAGAGGAACAGATGAAAAAGCGTTGCAAGATAGAATTGCAACAGAAATAACCACTTTAACCCAGCTTATTGGCGATATTATAGTAGGGTATAATGAAGATGATAGCCTTGAAGTTGTAGTAGGCAGGATGCTTACCGAACAGCAAAAAACAATAGCAGTAGCCGAAAGCTGTACAGGTGGTAAAATAGCTCAAATGCTTACAGCAACAGCAGGTGCTTCTGCTTATTTTAAAGGTGGAGTGGTTACCTACTCGGTAGCTAGTAAAGTAAAAGTATTAGGAATTGAAGAGGATTTTATAACAAAAAATAATGTGGTAAGCGCAGCAGTTGCAGAGGCTATGGCAGTACGCGCACAGGTTATTTTTGGAACTGATTATGCCTTGGCAACAACAGGTAACGCAGGACCATCTAAAGAGGAGGGAGCAGCCGAAGTAGGCACTGTTTTTATTGGATTTGCTACTCCCAAAGGCGTTTATAGCGAGGAGTTTAAATTAAGGCAACCTCGCGAAAAAGTTATAGGTCGGGCAGCCAATAAAGCATTAGATAAAATTTACAAAGAAATTTTAAAAAACTAACTCATTATCCTTGTGTAATATATTTATTTTTTATTTCTTTGCACCCTGATTTTGAATAACGATATAAAAGCGAAAATATAATGTCAAGAGTTTGTGCCCTTACTGGTAAAAAAGCGATGGTTGGAAACAATGTTTCTCACGCTATGAACAAGACTAAGAGAAAGTTTAGTGTAAACTTAATGAAGAAGCGTTTTTACCTTCCTGAAGAAGACAGGTGGATCACTCTTAGGGTAGCTGCTTCTACTATCAAAACAATTAATAAAAAAGGTATCACTTCAGTTTTAAAAGAAGCTAAAGAAAAAGGATTTATAAAATAATCTGTACCAAATAATATATTAGCAAAATGGCAAAAAAAGGTAATAGAATCCAGGTAATTTTAGAGTGCACAGAGCATAAAGCATCTGGTGTAGCTGGTACTTCAAGATACATCACTACTAAAAACAAAAAGAACACTCCAGACAGGTTAGAGATTAAAAAGTTTAATCCTATCTTGAAAAAAGTGACTGTTCATAAAGAAATCAAATAATTATTGAGTCATGGCAAAGAAAACCGTAGCATCGTTACAAACATCTTCAAAGAGGTTAACCAAAGCTATCAAAATGGTAAGATCACCAAAAACAGGTGCATATACCTTTGTTGAGAGCGTTATGGCTCCTGAAGACGTGGATAATTTTCTTAAGAAGAAATAAATAATCCTCAACAATATATAGAAAAGCTACTTTCCATTAAAGAAAGTAGCTTTTTTATTTTTTATATTTACGGCTCGAAAAAACACACATATTTATACTATGAATTTCTTTAAAAAAATATTTTCTTCAGAAAAGAAAGAAACGTTAGATAAAGGATTAGAAAAATCAAAAAGTTCTTTCTTCTCTAAGCTATCCAAAGCTGTAGCAGGAAAATCGAAGGTAGATGATGAGGTATTGGATAATCTGGAAGAAATTTTAGTTTCGTCGGATGTAGGTGTAAACACAACTCTTAAAGTAATAACGCGTATTGAAGAGCGCGTATCTCGCGATAAATATTTGGGTACTGATGAACTTAATAAAATATTACGTGAGGAAATAGCAGCATTATTATCAGAAACCAATAGCGGTAACGCTACAGAGTTTGAAATTCCTACTGATAAAAAACCATATGTACTTATGGTAGTTGGTGTAAATGGGGTGGGTAAAACAACCACCATAGGTAAATTAGCGCACCAATTTACAAAGGCTGGGCATAAAGTAGTTTTAGGTGCTGCTGATACTTTTAGAGCTGCTGCTATAGACCAATTACAGGTTTGGGCAGATAGGGTAGGCGTACCCATTGTAAAGCAGCAAATGGGTAGCGATCCTGCTTCGGTAGCGTTTGATACCTTGCAATCTGCAGTAACCCAAAATGCAGATATTGTAATTATAGATACGGCGGGTAGGCTTCATAATAAGGTAAACCTCATGAATGAGCTTGCCAAAGTAAAAAGGGTAATGCAAAAAGTAGTGGGCGATGCTCCGCATGATGTTTTATTGGTGTTGGATGGCTCTACAGGGCAAAATGCTTTTGAGCAAGCTAAACAATTTACTGCTGCTACCGAAGTTACATCGTTAGCAGTAACAAAACTTGACGGTACTGCAAAAGGAGGCGTTGTTATTGGCATATCCGATCAGTTCCAGATTCCTGTAAAATACATTGGTGTCGGCGAAGGTATAGAGGACTTACAGGTATTTAACAAATTCGAATTCGTAGATTCTTTCTTTAAATAATAATTATACCCCACTTAACAAATGAAAATTATCAAATTTCTTGCTGTAGTATTAGCTACAGTATCGCTTAATGCGCAAAACACTAAAGAAAATTCAGACCAACAAAAAGGATATTATATTACCGCTATTGGCAACCGTGTAGATGGGTATTATAAAACTACTGATTTTTTGGATGCGGAATCGTTACAGTTTAAAAAGACTGAAACTGAACCTTATACCACCCTTGATGTTAGTACAGTAACCGAATATGGTATTGGTACTGAGTTTAAATTTATAAAGCGCACTTTTCAGTTTGATGATACGGAAACGAGTATGAAAAGGCTCGACACTCAATCTACGCCAAATTGGGTAACAACTACAGATTTTTTAAACGTATTGGTGGAGGGCGAAGCCTCGTTATACTCCTATCGTGGTAAAAACGGTACAAAGTTTTTTTATAACATCAAATCTAAAGAGGAAATGCCTATAGAACAGTTGTTTTATAAGCGTTATCGTATATCTCAAACTTCTATTTCAGAAAATAAAGTATACCTCCAACAACTTTTAAGAGATGTTAGGTGCGAAGATCAAGAACGTAGTTACTTTGCCAAAGTAAAATACGATAAAAAACCACTTATACGTGTTTTTACACAATATAACGAATGTATTGGGCAAGAGTATACTGCGTATAATAATAGTACGGGTAAAAACTTTGAACTTAGCATTACAGGCTACGCAGGTGCCCATTTAACTAGCTTTAAAGTAAATAGTACCGAAGCAGATTCTGATGCTGAGGGATTACTTTCTCCAGCGGTTGGGGTTGAGTTTGCTTTAGTTTTTCCATCAGAAAAATGGGCGTTTTTAGGTAGAGTGGAATTTGAAAACCTTTCGGGAGAAACAGAAGGAAATTATGAACGAGGTTTTGCGAGTAGTATTACCGATATTTATGAACTAGATGCGCAAGCCATTAATGTACAGGTTGGAGTACGCCATAATTTTGCAAGAAAAGACAAAAGTAACTTTTTTGTTGATGGATTGGTATGTGCAAGTATACCTTACGGAGAAATAGTAAAGAAAACTGTTGTGAATACAGATGGTGGGAACTCTTTTGAGCGACCAGGGGAAACTTTTGATTTGCAAACAAGTTTTTGTTTGAACTTTGGTTTAGGGTATACATACCAGAATAAATACGGTGTTGCTTTACGGTACGAAACTGGGCGAAACATGTTTACCAACTTGCCAACAACATCTACTACCAGTATTAGCAGACTAGGACTTAATTTAAGATATACTTTTTATTAAAGACCATTCATATTTAAATAAAAAAAGCTCAACCAACTGTTGAGCTTTTTTTATTTGTAAGATGATTAATTTATAACGCTATTTATTTTTATCCATAACTCTTCATCAAAGTTAGATAGCGCAAAATTTTCGCCATCGGCAGCTTCGCCCATTCTAACAACAACCATTTTTTTAGAGGGTACAACATAAATCTTTTGGTCGTTTTTACCCAATGCCATATACATATCGCTAGGTGCGGATGGAATAATGCTACCCTGAAATTCCAGTTGTGTTTGTGGCAAGCGGTAACTTTCCTGCCCATTTATCCACCATAAGTAACCGTACGATTTATTGATGTTTTGTGAAGGGGTAGTACTACTAGTAAAATAATTACTATTTATTATTTGTTGCTCCTTCCACTTACCATTATTAAGTGCCAGTAAACCAAAACGTGCCATGCTTTTGGTAGTACTCCAATACACACTAAAATCGCCTGTTTGTATCCAAGCACCCGTCATCCCTATTGGAGTTTTTAGCTTACTATTAAAATAGCTGTTCCAAGTTTGTCCTGTAGCCTGCGCTACTACATCTTGTAATTTTACATATACATTATGGTATGCCCACCGTGTACCCGCATCAGCTTTGTATTGCAGGTTGGTAACCGATATATCATCGCCCAGCGCATCATCAAGCCCCGATGTCATGGTTAACAGGTTTTTACACGTAATTAAACTTTCTTTGTCGGTAGGTGCGCTTGTCCAGCCCGCACCCAAATAATCGCTAACCTTGTTGTTAATATTAATATAATCTTCTTGTTCGGCAATACCCGTTAAAGCAGTAGTAAGTGTTTTGCCAGCACTTGCCCAATACCAAGGTGTGGTAGCAGTATGCCCATTAAAGTACTTTTCAACAACGATACGCCCGTTTACCAGTATCATAAACGATTTTGTATTCTTAGCTTCTAAAAAATCGAACAGTTCATTCTTTGCATCTTCATTCCAACCGAGTTCAGTTAGTGGTTTTGTTTCCCATTCATCATTTTCATTATCAGGAAAATACATTGCCTCAATATTCGTATCCGCTGTAGGCTTACTATCATCAGATGAACTGCATGAAAATAAAAGTATTATGGCAATTAAAACAGAAATATATTTCATGTTATTTTATTTGTTCGACTTTAAATATATTAAATAGTTTAAGATACATTCCTATCATTTTTGATTTTTAGGCGTTTTATTTTGAGTAAATTTGTAGTTACCAAAAATTATAAGAATGAAAAAATATGCCTTACTGCTTTTGGCTATCGTTATTGTTTCGTGCAATAGTAGCATATCAGACGAAGATATTGCTTACCTTAATGGGTATTGGGAGATAGAAAAAGCGATAACTCCCGATGGTGTGGAAAAGGAATACAAAGTAAATGCAACGGTAGATTATTTTGAAGTTGAAGAGAATAAAGGCATTCGTAAAAAAGTAATGCCTCAATTGGATGGTACCTACCGCGTTAACGATACAGCCGAAGCTATAGCAATAGTACGAGAGGACGATAAAACATATATTGCCTACAAAACCAATTATTCCGAATGGAAAGAGCAAATAATAGAGCTTGATAAGGAGCATATGGTTATTAAAAATGAACAGGATATAGAATATCACTATAAAAAATCGGTACCTTTTGGTAGTAAATAATGGCAAAACGACTCAATGATAATAACGCTATAGGCGATGTACTAAAGGAGTTTATACAAGAAAATAGGCTTCAGCAGGGCATTGATAAAATTGATGTGCGCGATGCTTGGAAAAATTTAATGGGGAACGGTGTAAATAATTATACGAGCGAGATTATGCTAAAAAATAATACGCTTTACGTTGCCCTTACATCATCAGTACTACGGGAGGAGCTAAGTTATGGCAAGGATAAAATTATAAAAATGATTAATGAAGAGTTGGGTAGGGAAGTGGTGAGAGAAGTGATATTACGATAAAATAAAAATGCCGCTGTACAGCGGCATTTTTTATATAAGTATATTCTGTTATTAGAATTGCTCTCTACCAGCAAAGTGGAATGCGCTCTCTATAGCAGCATTTTCATCGCTATCAGAACCATGAACAGCATTTTCGCCCATAGATGTAGCATATTTTTTACGGATAGTACCTTCTGCAGCATCAGCAGGATTGGTAGCACCTATTAACGTTCTGAAATCTTCAACAGCATTATCTTTTTCAAGAATAGCAGCAACTATAGCACCTCTGGACATGAATGTTACTAACTCATCATAAAAAGGTCTTTCGCTGTGTACTGCATAAAATTCTTTAGCATCAGCTACTGTAAGTTGTGTAAGTTTTAATGCTACAATTCTGAAACCTGCTTCGGTTATCATTGATAAAATACCACCGATGTGTCCTTTTTCAACAGCATCTGGCTTAATCATTGTAAATGTTCTATTCGTTGCCATAGTTTTGTTTAATTTGGCGCAAAAATAGCAGTTTTTAAATTAATAACTTTAATTAATTGTTAATGTTTCCACTTTTTTTGCATAGCACTCATTTACAATACAATTACCGAGAATTCTTGCTCCAATGGCTGTAACTTTTTAAATAGTTCATCCATCAGTTTTTGGTCGTACTCCAAGTAAAATTCGGCAAAATTTGCTTTTCGTTCCTGTAAACTTTGCGACGGAAACAAAGCATCTTGTAGTTGGGCAATACGTTCTAGTTTATCGGCATAAATTCGTTTCTCGGCTTTTAGCAATCGCTTCTCTAAATTGGCAAGTCCTTTTAATTGTTTTTTCTCCTGTGCTTTTACCGCACCTGTAAACGAAGCATCTGTTTTGGTAGCCATTTCGTTTAGTTTTTTAAACTGTTGCTCCAAGAATTTTTTCTGTTCCGAAAAATCCAAACTAAATTCCGAAAATTTGGCTACTTTATTATTCATAAGTTGTTGCTGTTTTAAAAACACATCGCCCCAGCTTAAATTGAGTTTATCCAATTTATTGGCTTGCTTTGCTGTAACAAGTAGTACCGAGTTCCGTAATAATAATATTGGGAACACGACACCTGATGCATCAAAAAACGATTTTAGCTCCAGCCAATAGGCAATTTCGCCACCACCGCCAATGTAGCATAGGTTGGGTAGTAGTACTTCCTGATACAAAGGGCGCATAATAACGTTAGGGCTAAACTTTTCGGGATGTTTTTCTAGTACTTCTAACATTTCATCTTCGGTAAACTGTAGCTCGGTATTGTTAATATGGTATTTGTCCTCTTCAAAAATAATGCGTTCGCGTAGGTTATCTTCTATATAAAATAAATTAATTTCTCTGGGGTTTACCTGCACATTGTACTCGCTAAGCTTTTCAGTCGTTTCGGCAACTTTACTGCGCGATACTTGATGGAGTAACTCATTTTTTATATGAGGAATAAATAGCTTTTTCAATTCAGTGTTATCAGCATCAAGAATAACAAGTCCTTCATTACCAAATAGCTCATTTGCCAAATATCGGGTAGCATCAGCAAGATTATTATGTTTAGTATAGGCCGAATCAAATAAATTTCTCAACGTATCGGCATTGTTACCCATGCCCAACTCTTTACTAAAAGCTTCTAATACTGAATCTAGTCCTTCTGTGTTAAGCCTTCCAACGGGTCCAAAACTATCGGTTTGCCATTGTATTTTTTTGTCACGAAAATTAAAGTAGTTTATTTCCTCAAAATCATGGTCTTCTGTAGCCATCCAATATACAGGTACAAAATCGTATTCGGGGTATTCGGTTTTAAGTTGACGGCTCAGGTTTATGGTAGATACTATTTTGTATAAAAAGTATAAGGGTCCTGTAAACAGATTGAGCTGATGCCCTGTAGTTATGGTAAATGTGGTATCTTTTTTTAGTAGTGCTATATTGTTTTGGGTAGCTTCAGAGGTAGTAACGCCTTTGTACTGGCTTGCTACTGTGTTAGAGAGTACTTCCCTAAACGCAGCAGGGTAGCTGTTTTGCTTTTCGGCTATTTGTGCTTTAAAATTTTGGAGTGTAGGAAAGCGATGGTATAGCGGTTTCAGGTTTGCTGTTTGATTAAGATAATCTACTATAAGGGGTGTAAAATATCCTGAATTTTGATAGCTAATACAGTCTGACGGCATTGATTATTGATTTTCCTGTAAAACTACGGAAAAAATTCAACTCGAATTCTTAATGGTTTGTTAGTGTATGGTACTATTTAGCTTTTAAGAAATTGCAAATTGTGGTGTATAAAACATCATCATGCATGCTGTGCCCTAAACCGTTGGTGGTAACAAATGTTGCACTATTCCACGCCTTTGCAATTTTTTGCCCTTCGGTATAACTTACTACTTCGTCATCCTTATCGTGTGCCAATAGTGCGGGTATTTTTATAGTACTAGCAAAAAGGCTGCCCGAAAATTCTTCCGATTTTATATTAAAGGTATCTAAAAAGTATTTGTTAAGTAGTTTGGCTACATTAGCATTAAGCCGCAATAGCTTTTTGTAGTTGCTGAGTAATACACTTAGGTCGCTAGGTGCGCCAAGTACCACCATTTTTTTAATACAACTGTTTTTGTAATGCGACTGGTAATATAACGAGGTTGCTCCGCCAAGTGAGTGCCCTACCATAAAATTGGGCTGAAAACGTTTTACTACAATATCAATAAACGCAGCATAACGTGGGATGTTAAACTCTCTGCCCGACGATAAACCATGCGCAGGAGCATCGAGTGCAATAATGGTATAGCCTTCTTTTTTTAAATAAGGTATAAAATCTTCCCAGCGCGAGGCATTACTTTCCCAACCATGTACCAGCAATATCCTCTTATCGTTGCCTTCCCATGTGTATAGCTGGAATATGCACTCGTTATGGGTTATCATTTCGGCATCGGCTTCCTCTAATATGGCGGGGAGTTTATCTTTTGCCAACCTGCCCTCACGAGGCTCACTAAAAAACTTATAGGCAAGCCTTTGCGCTTTATTAGGGTTAATGTAGCTAATTGTATTAATGTAGCTGCCTAATACTCGGGTAAAAATATAGGTTAATACCTTTTGCATACAGATAGAAAAAAAGCCTCCGTTGTGGTGGAGGCTTTGGTATTACATTTTTGCGAATAATTTTTCCATTTTTTCTTTTTCCTCATCAGCCAGCGCACTGTCTACCAGTATTCTTCCACTATGCTCATCAGTAATAATTTTTTTGCGTGAAGCAATTTCCATCTGTGTTTGTGGTGGTATGGTAAAGAAAGAACCTGCCGAAGCTCCTCTTTCTATAGATACTACTGCCAAACCGTTTCGTACGCTACCGCGTATTCTTTTGTATGCTGCAATAAGGCGAGGCTCTATTTCACTTTCGAATTCAGATGACTTTTTAATAAGGAAACTTTCTTCTTTCTCAGTTTCAGACATAATAGCGTCTAATTCTGATTTTTTGTGTTCCAAGTGGCTCTTTTTAGCATCAAGCCTTTCGGTAGATTGCTCTATAACTTCTTTTTTATGCTCAATAGTAGCACGCATCTCTTTAATATGCTTTTCGGCAAGTTGAATTTCAAGTTCCTGAAATTCTATCTCCTTAGTAAGCGAATTAAATTCGCGGTTATTACGCACATTTTTTTGCTGCTCTGTGTATTTCTTTATAGCAGCTTTATGCTCATCAATAGCGTTTTTCTTATCTTTAATCTGATCTTCAATAGATTCAAGGTCGGTTTTCAGTTTTTCAAGTCGCGTAGTAAGTCCTGCTACCTCATCTTCCAAATCTTCCACTTCAAGAGGAAGTTCACCTCTCACATTTCTTATCTCGTCTATTCTCGAATCAATTAACTGTAAATCATAAAGTGCTCTTAGCTTGTCTTCAACACTTAATTCCTTGGTATTCGCCATATTTATAAGTACTTAACTGGATTTGTATTTTCTTGCGATAAAATGATTGCAAAATTAACGATTTTTTTTGTAAGATACTCAACGATATAATTTTTTGTACTGTATTTGGTTAAAATAAGCGTAATTAATTTTTATACTTTTACATTATAATGTGGTTATAGTAAAAATAAGAAATGTACCTAAATATACAGCTTAAGAAGGCGCAACTTGAAATTGATAGTGGTTTAAAAGAAAGAGCTGCCAACAGGCTTAAAAACTTTTTGAATGCATACCCCGATGCTATGGAGGCAAGGGAAATGCTTGCTTTACTATATTACGAGAGTGGTTTTTTGGATATGGCGGGAAAATATTGGTTTTTAACTGAGCCTACGCACGATTATATGTTGCAAAGTATTAAAGTATATCAAAAATCGGTAGGTTACTCGCCCATTCAAATACTAAAGGATTTAAAATACAGAGGTGATAAATCGGGGCTTCCTGACTATGCAAGAGAGAAGCTTATTGCACTAGAGGTTGAGGTTAAAGCTATGGGGCACGCTGTACCATATAAACCTAAAAATGCTAAAAAACCTATCAATTATAAAGCAAGTTTTAAAGAGAAGGTATTTAATGGCTGCTTTTTTGTTGTTTCGTTTTTATGTATAATGTTTCTCATTATAGGTGTAATCGAATCTATAACTTGGGTGGTACATCTTTTTTAGTTTACAGGTAGTTTACAGGATTAGTATTTACAGTTGTAACTCTAATGGTAATATTCTCAGTATTGTTTTTCAGGTACTCGGCAATATAATCTGTAGTATAACGCTCGCTTTCAAAATGTCCAATATCCGCTAATAATATTTTTCCTTCAGCCTCATAAAAGTTATGGTATTTCAAATCGGCAGTAAGGTAGGCATCAGCACCTGCTGCTATAGCGTTTTTTATAGCAGAACTACCTGAGCCACCTAAAACAGCTGCTTTTTTTACAACTTTTCCTGTAAATGCGCTATGGCGGATGCCTTCTGCCTGCATTTTTTCTTTTACAAACTGTAAAAATGCAGTTTCATCCATTGGTGTTTCCAACTCGCCAAGCATCCCTAACCCAATGTTTTGGTGTTGGTTTTCTAAGCTGTAAATTTCATAAGCAACTTCTTCATAAATATGATTGTTAAAAAGTGCTTTTAAAATTTTACCTTCTAAATATCTTTCAAACGTTACTTCTATCTTAATTTCATTTTCCTCCATAAAATCGCCCGCTGCACCTACTACAGGATTACTGTCTTGCGTACCTTGGTAGGTGCCCAATCCTTGCGAGTTAAAACTGCAATTTTCGTAATTGCCAATATTTCCAGCACCAGCATCAAAAAGGGCATTTCGTAGTCGTGTAGCGTTTTCGGGCGTTGTATAGGTAACCAACTTGCGTATAAATTTTTGCTTTGGTACTAGTACTTTAGTATTGCTAAGCCCTAAAGCATTACAAAATATTTTGTTTACACCTTGCTTATGATTGTCTAGTGCGGTGTGTACTGCGTATATGGCAACATCATTTTTAATGGCTTTTATAATGGCACGCTCTACGTAGTTTTTACCTGTTATTTTTTTCAATCCCGAAAATAGTATGGGGTGAAAACAAACCACTACATTACATTTATTAGCAACCGCTTCGTTAATAACTCCCTCAAGCGCATCATGGCATACCATTACACCACTAACTTCGGTATTGCTATTGCCTGTAAGTAATCCAACATTATCAAAATCTTCTGCATAGGCAAGTGGTGCCATTGTTTCAAGTATAGTAAGTAGTGCTTTAATTTTCATGGAGGTAAAATTTTAATCAAATATACTAAAAACAGTAATGGTTGGTTAGTGGTTTACTTTCAATAATTCTAATACCATTTTTTGCGTAGGAGTACAAAAATAATCTGATAAAATCATGTAATTGAGAATAAAAACCCTAAAATAATAGAATTTTTCACTTTTCTCGCTTTTTTTTGTTAAAATAAAAACTTAGGTTTGCTCTAACTTAACATTAACTTAATTATTTATTTATGAAAAAAATACTTTTATTTGGTTTATCTCTTGCAGCATTAACATTTACTTCATGTAGTGATGATGATGGCGATAGTGCATCTATCGAAGGAAAATGGTACTACTCTCAGCAAGGAGTGGCAGCTAACGGTGCAGAAGTTCTTACCGATTACATGGATCATGAAGATGGATGTGAAAAAGATTACGTTGAGTTTTTAGCAGGCGGGGTTTTTAAAGATGTAGATTACTTTAGTAGTGATTGTGATACTTTTATTGATGAAACCACATGGTCTAGAAGTGGAAACACTATTACCATTGGCACTGGAGAAGATGCTGAGACGGGTACTATTGCTACACTTTCTGGTTCAACATTAAAGGTTACCATTAGTGAAACGATTGACGGACAGACAACCAACTATGTTGAAGTATATACAAGAGAGTAATACTATTGTATTTATTGCTATATAAAGTGCCCTTTTGGGGCACTTTTTTTATTTGTACCGTACATGATTACTAACTATACAGTACATTTGTAATTATGAAAACCTTACGATTGTTACTACTACCCTTTGGGCTATTATACTGGTGTATAGTAAGTGTCAGGAATTTATTTTACAACATGGGTATATTTAAATCGTATTCATTTACCACTCCCATAATTGTTGTAGGTAACCTTAGTACAGGCGGCACAGGTAAATCGCCACAAACAGAATATCTTATTGATTTACTTAGTAACGATTATGCAGTTGCTACATTAAGTAGAGGTTATAAACGAAAATCGACAGGTTTTGTATTGGCAGATGCTACTACCAATGCTGATAGTATAGGCGATGAACCGTACCAATTTTACAAAAAGTTTCCGAATATACGTGTAGCGGTTGATGCCGATAGAAAAAATGGTATTGAAAATTTACTACAATTATCGCCAAAACCAGAAGTGCTATTATTGGACGATGCGTACCAGCACAGACGTGTAAAAGCAGGTTTTTATATATTGCTTACCGCTTACGACGATTTGTATGCAGATGATTATGTATTGCCAGCAGGTAATTTACGAGAGGGTAGTAGTGGTGCTAAACGTGCTAGTGTTATAATCGTTACCAAGTGCCCACCCAACCTATCTGGCGAAGAACAAGATGCGATAGCAAAGAAGTTAAACCCTACACCTGAACAAAAGCTGTATTTTTCTTACATTGCTTATGATGATAGGGTATATAACACAACAAACTCAATTCCATTAAAAGAATTGAATGGTAATAGTAAAATTATTGTTGCAGGCATAGCCAAACCAAAACCCTTTTTTCAGCACGTAAAACAAGTGGGCGATGTATGTTTAACCTACCCCGACCATCATTATTTTGCAGAGAAGGAACTGAAAGAACTTGCCGTAATAGCAACTAATAAAGTTATTATTACCACTGAGAAAGATTATATGCGCCTTGTAGGTAAACTGCCCGATGATAGATTGTTTTACCTGCCTATTAAAAGCACGTTTATAAACAATGGCAATAATTTTAATACAACAATTTTAAATTATGTGGCACAAAGTACAGCAAACCGTTAATTATATTACTAATAAAACAAGTTTTAATCCAGAGTATGGTGTAATACTAGGATCGGGACTTGGTGGTTTTGCCGATGACATTACCATACAATTTACATTACCTTATAACGAAATTCCTAACTTTCCCATCTCTACTGTAGAGGGGCATAAAGGCGCATTGCTATTTGGTACCATAGGTACTAAAAAAGTGGTAGCCATGCAGGGACGATTTCATTACTATGAAGGATACACTATGCAAGAGGTTACTTTCCCCGTTAGGGTAATGAAGCAATTGGGAATTGAAAAACTTATTGTGTCCAACGCTTCGGGAGGCGTAAACCCACTGTATAAAGTAGGCGATATTGTGTTACTACACGACCATATTAATATGATGCCCGAGCATCCGTTGCGGGGTAAAAACGATACACGATTCGGCCCCCGATTTGTAAACATGAGTGAGCCGTATAATCGTAAAATGATACAACAAGCCAAGAAAGTTGCCCAATTGCTTAGCATACAGGTTAAAGATGGCGTGTACTTAGGCTTGCAAGGACCTACCTTTGAAACATTATCCGAATATCGGATGGTAAAAATATTAGGAGCCGATTGCGTAGGGATGTCCACCGTACCCGAAGTTATTGTAGCACGCCACATGGAATTAGATTGCTTGGGAGTTTCTGTAATTACCGATATGGGTAGCGAGGATACCATTGATACGATAAACCACGACGAGGTGCTACAAGCTGCACAAAAAGCAGAGCCCAAAGTGCGTAAACTTATTAAAGAGTTTATTGCTACTAGTTAGTTAATTTTCTGTTTACCAATACTATAAATTCAAAATACCCACTATTGGGTATTTTTTTGTACAGTTGTATTGTCTAATTTACAGCCACTTAATTTACTAAATACTATAGCGATGGCAACAAACGAACAATTAACCCAAAGTGCATTTACTGATTTAGGACTTTTTCCGCCTAACAGACGACCTTATGCTAAAGAAATTTTTAAACTGTATGATATTGATTTGCTTCCGCATGCTTCTGAGCAAACCCTAATTGGTGAAGTATTTGAGTGGAGTGGTCGTACTTTTAGGAGTTCGGGCGATAATATTATTGGTATTATTGCACCACCAGCAAGGGTAACAGTAATAAAAGAACGATTAGAGAATATTGTACCTGCCAATGCAAGTGTACCCGATTTTGAATTTTCGAAAGAAGAAATTGTTGGTTTCGGACTCAAACTTCCCTTTTTATTTAATATTGGCTTTTCAGGCAATGTTAATAATGCAACCAATTTATCGGTTAAAGTAAATTCGCTTAAAAAAGCTAGATTAACGAATATTGAAGAGCCAGGTATAGAAATTAAGCACCTTTTAGCAGAATTTGAAGATAGCAACCCTAGAGATTATAGGAGAAGAATAAAAAACGATTGGATAACTGAAGCTTTATTTTATGCTGATAGTGTTGAAATTGATTTAGAAAAGCAATCGGGAGTAGATATCGACGTATCGTTTGATGTTCATAACGTAGCGGTTGAAGCCAGTCTAGATACCGATACAAAAAAGCGTTACGTTTTAAAATATAGTGGAGGTAATGCTATACCTTTTGGAGCTACATTTAAAAAAGGAAAGCACCTCTTTGAATGATAAACTTTACGGTAATCGAGTATTATTGCTCTATATGTGAAATCAAGTCAATAATACGTGAGGAGTAGCCTATTTCGTTATCGTACCAACCTACTACCTTAACCATTTTATCGATAACCGATGTAAGTTGCGCATCAAATAGGCACGAGTTAGTATTTCCTAAAATATCTACCGATACTATGGGGTCTTCCGTATAGGCAAGTATTCCCTTTAATTCGTTGTCGGCAGCGTTTTTAAACGCGGTGTTTATCTCGTTAATACTAACCTCACGTTTTACATAGCACGTAATATCGGTAAGCGAACCATCGGGTACAGGTACACGGATGCCGCTACCTCCAATTTTACCCTCAAACGCGGGAAAAATTTTAGTTAACGCTTTTGCCGCTCCTGTAGTAGTAGGTACTATGGATTGTGATGCGCCACGTGCTCTGCGTAAATCCTTATGCGGTTGGTCGTGCAAACTTTGGTCAGTAGTGTACGAGTGTACTGTTGTAATGTAGGCTTGCTCAATACCACAAAGCTCATTAATAATTTTCATCATTGGGGCTGCATTATTTGTAGTACAACTTGCGTTAGAAAGTATTGTTTCGTCCCCATTTAAAATATGTTCGTTTACGCCTAAAACAACTGTTTTTATACGGTCGTCATCTGCAGGAGCAGACAATATTACTTTTTTAGCACCACTTGTAATGTGTTTTTCAGCCTCTTCCAGTGTTTTAAATTTCCCCGTAGCCTCTATTACAATATCAACATTAAAATTACGCCAATTAGCATCTGCAATATTCTTGTGGCGGGTATAGGGGAAACTTTTATCGTTTATTATAATACTATCGTTGGTATGCGAAACGCTAAAGGGCAATACACCATGAATACTATCGTACTTTACCAAATGTGCCATAGTACGCGCATCAGCAATATCATTTATAACAGCAACCTCTATAGTAGGATGGTCTAATAAAAGTCTGAAAAGGTTACGACCAATACGCCCGAAACCGTTAATAGCTATTTTTGTTTTTGACATTTGATAGATGGTTTAAAAAAAGTTGTTACACCGAATGCAGTTCGAGATAACAACTTTTGATTATGCCTATAAACGTGGTTTAGGCACTATTATTTTATTATTACAGTAAGTGTTTTTGTGCTTTGTATGATGAGCGTACAAGTGCACCACTCTCTACATGGCGAAAGCCTAAATTGAGTCCGATTTCTTCGTATTTTTTAAATTGGTCTGGCGTTATAAACTCCTTAACAGGCAAATGTCTTTTACTAGGTTGCAAGTATTGCCCAATGGTAAGCACATCAAGGTTAACATCACGAAGGTCGTGCATGGTTTGTATTACCTCTTCTTCTTTTTCGCCAAGACCAAGCATAATACCCGATTTTGTACGATTAATTCCTTCCGCTTTAAGGTAACGCAATACCTCTAAACTACGTTCGTATTTTGCTTGTATACGCACTTCACGCGTAAGCCTTTTTACCGTTTCCATATTGTGCGAAACCACTTCTGGAGCTACTTCAATAATACGATCTATATTTCGTTTTATATCCTGAAAATCAGGTATAAGTGTTTCTAGTGTGGTGTTTGGGTTCATTCTACGAATAGCCTTAACCGTTTCTGCCCAAATAATAGAGCCACCATCTTTAAGGTCGTCACGGTCTACACTCGTAATTACCGAATGCTTAATATTCATAATTTTTATGGAGCGCGCTACCTTTTCAGGCTCATCCCAGTCTACCGTTTCAGGTCTGCCCGTTTGCACCCCGCAAAAACCACACGATCGGGTACATACATTACCCAATATCATAAAGGTTGCAGTACCCTCGCCCCAGCATTCGCCCATATTAGGGCAACTCCCTGATGTACATATGGTATGTAGGTTATATTTATCTACAAGACCACGAAGCTCGGTATATTTTTTACCTGTAGGTAACTTTACCCGTAACCATTTCGGTTTCTGAGTATATTTTCCGTTTACGGCAGTTGGTTTTACGGTATCTAAAATGGTTTCCATACTAAAAACTTTAAGGGGCAAAGATAAGGCATAAATCCCGATTTACCGAAAACATAAGTGGTTATACATGCTATAAAAAAAGCTCCTTATGGAGCTTTTTGTTATTTTATATTTACAGTTATAGGTAGGTTATAAGCTGTGCGTACGGGTACGCCTTTCATTTTACCAGGTTTCCATTTTGTTTCAATCGATTTTAAAACACGTATCGCCTCTTTACCTGCTCCGTATCCAGGGTCGCGTATTACTTTTATACCCGTTAGCGTACCATCTTTTTCTACAACAAACGATACGTATACCCTCAATTGCATTTCTTGGTCGAGCTGTGGTGCATTGAATTTTCTTCCTACAATTTTATAAAATTTTTCAAGCCCTCCAGGAAATTCAGGAGATTCATCTAACAAAGCGGTAATTACAGTACCATCTCCATTGCCACTTGTTGCAACTGTACCTTTTCCATCGGGGCTGCCTGTTGGGCTTGACGTCCCTATAGTAAAACCGCCACTTCCATCGCCTTTACTGGTTACGGCTGCTGTTTGTGTTTTTAATATATCTTCTGTAGTGGGTAGTACCGTTGTTTTTGTGCTGGTAGCTACAATTGGTTTTAGCTTTATGGTAGGTTGCTTTGTTTGTTTAGTTTTGGGTGGTGCTACCTTTTTTTCTGGTTTTGGCTCTTCTATTTTTGGTTTTGGGGGTTCAGGTAGTATTATTCGCTCCTTAATTATACTTGGTGCTACCAATATGGTTTCAGTATCCGATGCTACTACAGCTTGCTCCTTATTGTAATGATTTGCAATAACAGGAATACTCACTAAGCCTAGTATTAAACCAATACCAGAAAACAGTGCAATAAGTGTAGTTTTTGATTCTTCTTGGCGCAATTTGTAAGCACCGTAGGCTTTGTTACGACCCTCGAAAACGAGATCGATCCACCCTTGTTTGAAAACGTTTGCTTTTGACATAATATAATGCTTTTGATTTGTTACTAAGTAATATATAACTAAAACGTTATAGTATTTGAAATTAGTATAAATAAAATCATAAATAATTAGAAAATAATTATTTAATTGATCACTATAGTTCGTATTGACTAGGGTTTTAAAACTATTTTATTGGTGTTTTTTGAGCTTAGCAACTTAAATCACCCTTAATAATTTCGGCAAGTAGCCTTTTGGCACGTAGTATTTTTACCTTAATGTTATTAAGTGGCTCGTTAAGTTGTTCGGCAATTTCCTGATAGCTTTGTTCCTGAAAATACCTGAGTTGTATTACCTCTTGGTATTGTGGTTTGAGCTTTTTAATACAGTTTAAGAGGTTGGAAAGGTTTTGTTCTTGTATTAGCTCATCTTCTGCCGAAAGTGAATCGTCAACAATATTTTTTGCATTTCTGTCGTCGTCTTCATCCATAGCTACAAAAAGCGACGATTTCTTTTTTCGTAACATATCAATGTGTGCATTTTTTGCAATGGCTATTAACCAAGTATTAAAAGCATAATCGGGGTTGTAGCTGCTAATTCGGTCAAACGCTTTGGCAAAGGTTTCTATAACCACATCTTCGGTATCCGTTTCGTTTTGGGTACGCTTTAGCATAAAATGGTATACCTCGTTCCAAAAAAAATCAAGCAAAAAAGTAAAGGCAACTTGATCACCTTTTTGTGCTTTGGCTATATTTTGCTGTATTAGCTGCGAGTTTATTTCCAATGGATTGGTTTTGAGAAGGTATTGGTAAAAAATGCACTTATTTTTGTGAAGGTAACGATTATTTCGATAATTGGAAACCAGTATATTACATCTTTCTCCTGTAGTTTTGCTGCGCTGTAGCCCAACGTTATCCAACCGATGAGGTAACGCAATATTATAACAGGTACTACATACCTCCAATCGAAAAGGCATAATAATAGTATGGCTAACGCAAAAAATGCAATTTGGGTTAGGGTATATAAGCGTAATTGCAATTTATCTGCAACTTTAAAAAATGTGGTAGTATAATCGTGCCTGCGTTTTTGGATAAACCATGCTCCAAATGTTTTTTTAGCTTCGCAGTAGGTAAAACTTTCGGGGGTAAAACATATTGTAGTGTTTTCTTTGGTGCCAGCTTGGTTAACAAACAGAGCATCTTCGCCCATACGAATGTTCATATGGTTTATATAGCCGTTTACATTAAAAAATTCTTCTTTCTTATATGCCATATTTCTGCCCTCGCCCGTATAGGGTTTTCCTAGTTTTGCCCAAGCAAAATACTGGGTTGCCATAAACATGGCATCAAATCGGATTATTTTATTAAGGAAAGAGTTTTTTACTTTTTTATACCCTCCGTAGCCTAACACTATTGTTTTTTTAAAGGTAAAGTTTGCACTCATGTGTGTTATCCAATCTTTAGTACTAGGGTAGCAATCGGCATCCGTAAATAATAAATAATCTTTACTAGCTGCTTTTATACCTAGTGTAAGTGCGTATTTTTTGTTGCCCCAAAAGGCTTCGTTGTTTTCTACTTTTACGAGTTTGATGTTTTTGTACTGTTTTTCGAATTCCTCAAAAATATCAAGCGTTTCATCTGCGGAGGCATCATCAATAAGTACAATCTCAAAATCGGGGTAGTTTTGTGTGGCAAGTAACGGTACAAACTCCTGTACTTTTTTAGCCTCGTTTTTAGCACATACAATTACAGATACGGGAAGTTTTTTTTGTGCAGGTGTGGCAGGTTTAGCTTTAATAAAGGCAAACTTACTAAATATACCCAAGTAGTATATTAACTGTACTAGTGTAATACCAACAAATACGTAAAAAATAATGTTTAGCATATAGGCATTTGCTTACTTTGTGTGTGGTAACAAATTTACACGCAATTATTAATTATGCTATTATATTTTTAAATAATGTTTACTTCGGTGGTTATAGCAATCCCGAAGTTTTTATACACAGCAGTTTGTATTTTTTTGGCCAGTGCTAAAATTTCTTGCCCTGTTGCAGTACCATAGTTAACCAGTACTAAAGCCTGTTTTTTATGTACGCCCGCATCGCCAAATCGTTTTCCTTTAAAACCACTTTGTTCTATTAGCCATCCTGCTGGTACTTTTACTTCGGTATCCGATATTATATAGTGTGGCATTTCGGGGTGTTGTGCGTAAACCATATTAAACAGCTCCTTACTAACAATAGGGTTCTTAAAAAAGCTACCGCTGTTACCAAGTTCGTTAGGGTTGGGTAGTTTGTTTTGGCGTATTGCTATTACAGCATTACTAACATCTTTAATGGTAGGATTGGTAATACCATTTTTAAGAAGCTCTTTGTTAATATCGCCGTAGGCGGTATTAATGTTATGATTTGTTTTGGTAAGTTTAAATGTTACCGATGTAATAATGTATTTGCCTTTTAAGTTGTTTTTAAAAATGCTTTCGCGGTAGGCAAATTCACATTCCTCTTTTGTAAAGGTAACTACCTCTTGGGTACTAATGTTCATGGCTTGGCACGATACAAATGTATCTTTAATCTCGGCACCGTATGCGCCAATGTTTTGTATGGGTGCTGTACCTACATTACCAGGTATTAAGGACATGTTTTCGAGTCCGCCATAATCATTATCAATACAATGGCGTACAAATTCGTGCCAATTTTCGCCTGCCATAGCTTTTATATGTACGCTATTAGCATCCTCTTGTACTACCTCTATTCCCTTATTGTTAATATGGATAACAAGTGCATCAACATCCTGCGTTAATAGCATATTACTACCGCCACCTAGTATAAATAGCTTTTTATCTGTGTTTTGTTGTATTACTTTGGCAAGCTCTGTTGTAGTGGTAATAGCTATAAAATTTTTGGCATAGGCATTAATACCAAAGGTGTTGTATGTTTTTAGCGAATAGTTTTTGTGTAGCTCCATTTAGGTAGTAGTCTTAATACCGCAAAAATAGTGTATTATTCGGTAGTCAGGGCACGATTTATAAATTCTACCAATGGTTTTAAAACCAATAGTCTTTGTGTAGTATGGGCTACAAAGTTTTCATCTTTTAAATCACTGTCGTCCAATTTTGCTGTAGCAGTAAAACTTTTTAAGCGTAAAAACTCTATAGCAGGGTGGTCTTTCTCATACCCTTTCGGGGATGTTTTTAATGTGTTATTTTCATCACGATCGAAATCACCGTATATCGCTTTAAATTCTTTGTTGGTAACTATTGCTTCAAGGTCTTCGTAAAAGCCATCTATTTCTCTGCGCATTTTCTTCAAATCACCCGACTCAGGACAGTACAAACCTCCTGCAATAAAACTTGCTCCTTTCTCAATATGTACGTAATAGCCACCTAAGTTGGAACTTTTTTGCCCTGCCGATAGCCAGAAGCCCATATTGGTTTTGTAGGGCGATTTGTCTTTAGCAAAACGAATATCTCTGTTTATACGAAACGAACAGTTTTTAAATTCAAGATGTTTTAACGAGTCGTCATATTTACTCATTTCAGCTATAAAAGCTTCCACAATTTCTTTGTACGATTGCTTGTATTTTTTATAGCGGTCTTGGTTTGCCTGAAACCATTCGCGGTTGTTGTTCTTTTTTAAATCTTCTAAAAATTCTAACGTACTATCCTGTACCATCATAGTTGTTTGTTTTATAGGATAAAAATAACAGATTAATATAAAACTACCATTGGTGTTAACATTACATATTAAAAATTTTGTAACTCTGGTGTGTAGCCTTTACAATACTCTCGGTACGCTCTGGGTGGGTGTCGGTTATAAAAATTTGCCCAAAGGTTTCGTCATTTATCATTTGCACTATTTTGGCTACCCTGTTTTCGTCCAGTTTATCAAAAATATCATCAAAAAGCAATATGGGCAATACGCCGCTTTGCTTTTTCATAAACTCGAACTGTGCTAGTTTTAATGCAATTAAAAACGATTTTTGTTGCCCTTGCGAACCAAACTTTTTTATAGCATGCTCGTCAATCTCAAACGATAAATCGTCTTTATGTACACCTACGCTGGTATACTGCAATACACGGTCGCGTTGTAAGTTATCGTTTAACAACCCCTCCAAATCGTGCTCAAACAGTTGGCTTTGATAACGTACACTAACATTTTCTGCTTGTCCTGTAATAGCTTCGTGGTGGTAATTAAATATAGGGATAAAATCTTCCAAGAATTTTTTGCGCTTTTCAAAGATGCTTTGCCCAAGCTCGTCTAATTGTTCATTATAAACTGCCAAAGTATCTTTATCAAAAGTATGATTCAGTGCAAAATACTTCAACAGTGCATTGCGTTGCGCCAGCGTTTTTTGGTATTTAATAAGTTGTTGTAAATACGTGGCATCAAGCTGCGATATAACACTATCTATAAATTTGCGGCGGGTTTCGCTCCCTTCCATAATTAAATCGTTATCCGATGGCGATATAATTACAAGTGGGATAAAGCCAATATGCTCAGAGAATTTATCGTAGGGCTTGCCATTCCGTTTTAAAACCTTCTTCTGTCCCTTTTTAAGGCTACAAACCACATTTTCCGTTCGGTCGTTTTTATCAAAAACACTATCAATTACAAAAAACTCTTCGCCGTGTTTAATGTTTTGTACTGCCTGCGGGTTAAAATAACTTTTACCGTATGCTAAATGGTATATAGCATCTAGCACATTGGTTTTTCCTACACCGTTATGCCCTACAAAACAGTTTATTTTAGCATCGAATTCGTAACTGGACTCGGTAATGTTTTTATAATTTAATAAAGATAAATTCTTTAAATGCATTTGAAAAAGGGCTTCTGATTGTGAGAAACTTGGTAAATAAAGAGTGATTTTTAAAGAACGTGCAAATTATCGAAAAATAACGACAAAAAGATATTTTAATTTTCAATAAAAATTTTATTTTTGCGGTTCACTAAAATAATATAAATGGCAACGTATAACAAAAGAGGATATAAAGCTCCGAAACCAAAAGAGGCTAATGAAGTTGAACCGACAGATGAAAATTTTGATGGTAATAGCACAACAGCCGAAGTTTTTGATACCTTAGACCAAGGTGCATCAAAAACAGAAGAGTGGGTTGAGAAGAATCAGAAAATGATTTTTGTTATAGTAGGTGCTATTGCACTACTTACTGTAGGATACGTGATGTATAACAAATTTTTGGTTGAGCCTAAGGAAGAAGAGGCTGCAAACGAAATGTTCCAAGCAGAGCAATACTTTGCCGAAGCAGTTAACGCTACAACAGCAAACGATTCGTTATACACCCTTTCACTAAACGGTGGCGAAGGTAAAATGGGCTTTATTGATATTATAGATAACTATTCGGGTACGGATGCTGCAAACCTAGCACATTATTTTGCAGGTATGGCATACCTTAATACTGGTAAGTATGCAGAAGCTGTAAAACAGTTTGATGAGTTTAATACTAGCGAAGAGGTACTAAAAGCAATGGCAGCAGGTGCTACAGGCGATGCTTTTGCACAATTAGGGCAAACAGAGGATGCACTTGATTATTATACTAAGGCAGCAAACGAAACGGATAACGATTTAACAACACCACGCTTTTTATTTAAAGCTGGAGAGGCTGCGCTAGAGCTAGGTAAAAAAGATGTAGCATTAAAGCACTTTAAGCAAATTAAAGAAAAATACAGCACTGCTCCAGAAGCGGTAACTATTGATGCTTATATTGCAATGACAGAAGAATAGTATGGCAACAGCAAATAAAAACTTATCACATTACGATAAAGATACAATCCCAAGCGCGAAAGATTTTCGGTTTGGGATTGTTGTTTCAGAGTGGAACAGTAATATAACAGATGCTTTGTACAATGGTGCGTTGCAAGCCTTATTGGATAACGATGTAGCGCAAGAAAATGTTACCCGATGGGATGTGCCTGGTAGTTTTGAGCTTGTTTATGGTGCAAAACACATGATAGCAACCCAAAGCGTAGATGCTGTTATTGCCATAGGTAGCGTTATACAGGGCGAAACAAAACATTTTGATTTTGTGTGCGATGCCGTTGCCCATGGTATTAAAGATTTAAACATCCAAACCGACGTTCCTGTTATTTTTTGTGTGCTTACCGATAATACATTACAACAAGCTATAGATAGGAGTGGAGGCGTACACGGTAATAAAGGTACCGAAGCTGCTATTGCAGCCATAAAAATGGCACACCTAAGCAAAACAAAACACAAATAGTAAATTACTATTACATATACGACCCTTTCTTTTAATTTAGAGAGGGTTTTTTTATATACCTATGTTAAATGGTACTATATACAAAGCAATACTTGTACCTGTAATATAATTTGCTATTTTTATAACTACATACTTTATAGTTAACCCATGAATAAATTTACCTCTTTATTTAATCTTCACGAAGATGAAGATGACAAAGAAAAGATTTTTGAAAGCGTAAAAAGAAATATTAGTTACCGTGGCGCAAACCTCTGGATATTAGCGTGTGCCATTATTATAGCCTCTGTAGGGCTTAACGTAAACTCTACCGCAGTAATTATAGGAGCCATGTTAATATCGCCACTCATGGGACCCATAGTAGGAGCAGGCTTTGCCTTAGGTGTGTACGATTTTGATTTACTCCGAAAATCGTTACGCAATCTACTTACCGCCACAGTAGTTAGTTTAACCGTATCTACCATTTATTTTGCTGTAAGCCCTTTTAAAGATGTACAGTCTGAAATGTTAGCGCGTACCTCGCCCAATATATACGATATTTTAATTGCCTTTTTTGGGGGTATAGTTGGAGTTATTGCGGTAACCCGTACCGAAAAGGGAAACCCGATACCAGGTGTAGCTATCGCTACCGCGTTAATGCCACCCTTATGTACCGCAGGCTACGGATTGGCTACGTTACAGTGGGCATATTTTTTAGGGGCTTTTTATTTGTATTGTATTAACTGTGTATTTATTGGTATAGCTACCTTTTTAATTATTAAATACCTTAATTACCCCGCTATAAAACAAGTAGACGAACGGCAACAAAAACAAGTTAGAGGCATCATCTCGGTACTTATTATTGTTATGTTGGCACCCAGTAGCTACTTAGCATATTCGCTATACAGGGAACAACAATTTAAAAAGCATACCGACTTATTTATCGAGGAGCATTTTACCGATAAAGGCTGCACGGTAGTATACAAGAAAACAAAGTATAAACCCAAACTTATTGAGTTAGCATTTTTATCTACCCAGTTTAAAAAGAGTGAAATTTTAATGCTAAAGCACGATATAAGTAATAATAAATACCTAAGAGGTGCAGATCTAGTAATTAGGCAAGATACTACCGATAGGCTTAGCTTATTAAAAGGCGATATACTCAACGAAATTAAGAGTAATGAGAATGAGGTAAGCCAAAAAGATTTACGCATACTCCAGCTCGAAAATGAGATTAAAAAGAATACATTTAACAACAACAAGATGCTACGTGAAGCCAACGCAATATTCCCCGATATAAAATCGTTATCGGTAGCCAACCACAGCATGGCAACTACAACCCAAGATAGTATTGTACCAATTACGGCTGTTTTATACGAGAGTGATTACGATTTGGATATAGAAGATAGCGAGAAGCTAACCAATTGGCTCAACGAGCGGTTATCGGTAAAAAATGTAACTATTTTTAGGCGAAAAAATGTATTACCCGAACCACCCGAAATAACAGTATCCAATAAAAAAAACTAAACCACAGTAGCTACGGCTTCTTTTTTCTTCTTTTGTTTTTTGTTGTGCAGGTTTAAAATACCATAACCACAAACCCCCGAGAGTACTGATGCAATGAGTACCGCAAACTTAGCTTCGTTTTCGTATGCTACATTGCCATGGAACGATTGCAGGGCTATAAATATGGACATGGTAAAACCAATACCACCCAGTAAACCTAGCCCTACGATGTGAACCCAGTCCGATTTGGCAGGTAGTTTTGCTATTTTCAGCTTTACCGAAAGCCATGACATTAAAAAGATACCTATAGGTTTACCCAAAAATAGCCCCAGTATAATACCCATACCCAAGTTGCTGGCTAAACCTTCTAGCATACCACTTTCAAAAGTAATGTTGGTATTTGCAATGGCAAAAACTGGCATTATTATAAAGTTAACAGGCTTAGTAAGCATATGCTCCAATTTTTCAAGTGGCGACTCTTTTGCATCTGGAGTGGTAGGCAGCGTAAGGGCAGTAAGTACACCCGCAATAGTAGCATGTATACCCGAGTGGTGAATTAAATACCACATTACCATACCTGGCAAAACGTAAAATAGTATATTTTTTACCCCCATGCGGTTAAACACAATTAATAAGCCTACAATACCCCCTGCGTACATAAGGTAGGTTAAATGTAAGTCGGTAGAATAAAATATAGCAATAACCAGTATTGCCATCAAGTCGTCTACAATGGCAAGTGCAGCAAGAAATATCTTTACGCTCGATGGTACTTTATTACCCAATAGCGACAGAATACCTAACGCAAAAGCAATATCCGTAGCCATTGGTATACCCCAGCCGTGTACGTACGCCTCTTCATTAATATTAAAACCAGTGTATATAAGTGCAG
Organism: Flavobacterium litorale; assembly: GCF_019613795.1. NCBI lineage: Bacteria > Pseudomonadati > Bacteroidota > Flavobacteriia > Flavobacteriales > Flavobacteriaceae > Flavobacterium > Flavobacterium litorale. Next base: position 8,787 of record NZ_CP080429.1, on the reverse strand, counting down.
GAATCACCACACCCCCTATGGCAGCCAAAACGGGTAAAGCTGCTTGCTTTACAGAGGAAAGCTCCCCCTCAATAATTTCCCTTTTTATTTCAAGCCCCACTAAAAGAAAAAAGATAGCCATTAAGCCATCGTTTATCCATAATATAATAGGGTAGCGTAGTTCTACAGATTCGTTAGCAAAACCTACTTCGGTATTGAGTAAGCTAGCAAAATTGTCTGCCGATTCCGTGTTAGCAATAATAAGAGAGATAATTACACATCCGATAAGGATAATACCACCTGCTGATGTGGAACCGAAAAAATCCTTAAATACTTTGAGGTTGATTAATTTTGCCATGGCACAAAAATACAAAATTGAACCATTTTACCTACTTCAATTTTAACGTATATAGCCTGATTTAAGCACATTTTAACAAATATAGTTTTACATTGGGTTTTGAAAGGTTTAACTTGCAATTATTGTAAAATTAAATCGTAAAAATGATACAAATTCAAAAATATTCCGTAGCAGAACCAATGTCGATTGAAGCGCAAGAAAATGTAGTCGATTTTCTATTTAAAAGCCTTGAGGAATATGGAGATCCAAAAAATGACATTAACAAATGTATTAACTATGCCATGAATACGTTATATGACAACAAAGAAACTAACGGCATGGTACTCTCGGCAACTATTAACGATAAAATTGTAGGTGCTGTTATACTTAACGAAACAGGTATGGGAGGATACATACCCGAAAATATATTAGTATATATTGCAACCGACCCTAACTACAGAGGGCAGGGTATAGGTAAAAACTTAATGCGCGAAGCGATAGCTAGTGTAACAGGAGATATTGCCTTACATGTTGAACCCGATAATCCTGCTAAGAAACTGTATGAAAGTCTAGGTTTTACTAATAAATATCTCGAAATGAGATTTAAACAAACAAAATAATGGCTTTTATAACATTAGACGCTCATAAACTAAAAAGCAATTTTGATTTTCTGAATACTTTTTTTAAAGAACAGCACATCGATTGGTCTGTAGTTACCAAGATACTGTGTGGTAATAAAAAGTACTTGGCAGAGCTTTTAAATATGGGAATAAGCCAGTATTCCGATTCTCGGATTAGTAACCTGAAGGTTATTAAAAGCATAGATAAAAATGCACAAACCATTTACATAAAACCGCCCGCAAAGGGCGTAATACGCGAGGTAATTAAGTACGCCGATATTAGTATGAATACTGATTTCCGTACCATAAAAATGCTCTCTAAAGAGGCGCAAAAACAAGGCGTAATTCATAAAATTATTATTATGATAGATCTTGGCGAATTGCGTGAAGGGGTAATGCGTGAGGATTTTGTAGATTTTTATTCGCGTGTTTTTGAGATGAAAAACATCGAAATTATTGGGCTTGGCACCAACCTTTCCTGTTTGTATGGTATCTTACCCAATAATGATAAACTAATACAATTAAGCTTATACAAACAACTTGTAGAGGCTAAGTTTAATGTAAAAATACCTTTTATATCAGGTGGTTCATCGGTAACCATACCCTTAGTATCACAAGGGCTTATGCCTAAAGGAATAAATCATTTTAGGGTAGGCGAAACCTTATTTATGGGTACGGATGTTTACAATAGCGATACGTTTGAAGGTATGGAAAACAACATCTTTAAACTTTATGCTGAAATTATAGAATTGTACGAAAAACCGATTGTACCTACGGGTGAATTGGGCACTAACCTAGAAGGTGAAGAGCATAATTTTGATGAAGAGGACTATGGTAAAACAACCATGCGTGCCATTATTGATATTGGTTTGTTAGATATTGATATGAAGCACCTAGACCCTTCGGACGAAAGTATAAAATATGCAGGTGCCACATCGGATATGGTAGTGCTAGATTTAAGTGATAATAGCAAAGACTACAAGGTTGGCGACCTTATAGAGTTTACCATGGATTATATGGGCATTGTACGTATAATGAACTCCAAGTACATTGAAAAACGTATTGTAAATGTAGCAACAGAAAGCCCTGCTACTACTTAGTATTATCGGTAACTACTTTGTAAGTAGGGTCTTCCATAATATTTACATCAATAATCGCTTCGGCATTGCTAAGTAGGCGTCTGCAATCATCGCTCAAGTAACGTAAATGTACTTTTTTCCCTACTTTACTATATTTCTGCGTAAGCCCATTAATTGTCTCTATTGCCGACATATCTGCAATACGACTTTCTTTAAAGTCAATTATAATCTCGTCGGGATCAGTTCCCACATCAAATTTATCTAAAAACACTTGCGTAGAACCAAAGAATAAAGGTCCGTAAATTTCGTAATGCTTTACACCATTATCATCTATGTAATGGCGTGCGCGTATGCGTTTGGCACTTTCCCAGGCAAATACTAGGGCTGCAATAATAACTCCTATAAGTACGGCTAACGCTAAATTGTGCAGCCATACCGTAATAATAGCTACTAATGCGCCTGTAATAATATCGTGGCGTGGCATTTTATTAGCAATGCTAAAACTTGCCCATTCAAACGTACCTATAGCAACCATAATCATTACACCCACCAATGCTGCAATGGGTACTTTACCAATTACAGGAGCCCCAAACAATATAATAAGCAATATAGTAACAGATGCTATAATACCTGCCAACCTAGCACGCGCGCCTGCCGATAGGTTTACTAGTGTTTGCGCTATCATGGGGCAACCACCCATACCAAAAAAGAAACCGTTTAACATATTGGCACCACCTTGTGCAATACACTCTCGGTTACTGTTACCACGTGTGCCTGTAATCTCATCTACTAAGTTTAGGGTAAGTAAACCTTCGGTAAGCCCTACGGCTGCCATAATAAGCGAGTATGGGAATATTATTTTAAGCGTTTCTATGTTAAGTGGTATATCGGGTACATGAAAAGGAGGAAAACCACCACTAACAGAGGCAATATCTTCTACCGTTTTTGTTTCTATACCAAAACCAAGCACTATTGCAAATACTACAATAATAGCTACTAACGATGCGGGTACAGCTTTCGTTATTCTGGGTAATATCACTACTATAGCAATGGTTAAAGCTACCAAGCCAGCCATAATGTAGAGTGCTGTACCTGTTAACCAAGTAGATTCGCCGTTTACAACCGTTTTAAATTGCTCCAACTGCGACATGAATATAATAACCGCCAAACCATTTACAAAACCGTACATTACAGGGCTGGGCACAAGGCGTATAAACTTACCGAGCTTAAATATACCCACTAATATTTGTAGTACCCCTGCTAGTGCTACCGCTGCAAAAACATACTCTATACCGTTAGACTGCATTAGTGCAATAAGTACCACTACCGTAGCACCTGCACCACCCGATACCATGCCAGGGCGTCCGCCAAATACGGCAGTAACCAATCCCATTATAAAAGCAGCATATAACCCTACCAATGGAGGGAAACCTGCGAGTATAGCAAATGATAACGACTCGGGTATCATCGTCATTGCCACTGTTAGCCCAGCAAGAATCTCATTTTTATAATTTACTTTCTGCGAAAAATCGAATAAGTTGATGATACGATTCATGAATATTGTTGTCTTTTAAATAGATGCGAGGATTATAATCCTAAATTTTATTGTGCTCGCGGTTTTATCCACCACGTTTTTTAATAATCGGCAAAAGTAACGAATATATAATTAAACCAGAGTATCGTACCAAATCGTTTTTACTTTGATTTTTATGCTAAAAAATTACCGATACTATTTGCCAGCTAATTTTTTTATCGTAATATTGCAATATAATAATATAGTTTATGGGAGCTACCAAATCGGATAAATTTACAGACGAACAAAACGAACTCGCTACTATGGCAAAAGCACTGGGGCATCCTGCCCGTATTGCTATTATGGCGTACTTGCTAAAAGCCGATTCGTGTATTTGTGGTGATATTGTAGGGGAGTTGCCTTTGGCACAACCCACCGTATCGCAACATTTAAAAGAATTAAAAAACGCTGGGCTTATAAAAGGAAGCATATCGGGTACTGCAATTTGCTACTGTATTGATGAGAATGGCTTCGGAAAAATAAAATCGTTTTTCGATACGATACACAACACATTACAAGAAAAGAAAAAACAATGTTGCTAAAAATTAGATACCATGAAATTATCAGAAATTAAAGAAATTTTACAAACAGTCAAAATAGTCAATTTCAGATTGGCTGATGGGAGTTACGTACCAGAACATTTTCATGTTACTGAGGTAGGAGAGGTACACAAAAAGTTTATTGATTGTGGCGGTACCGTACGTACCGAAACAGTAGTTAATTTTCAGCTGTGGAATGCCGATGATTACGACCACCGACTGAAACCTACTAAATTGTTAAGCATTATAAAACTATCTGGAGAGGTTTTAAACATAGGTAATCATGAGATTGAAGTAGAGTACCAAGGCGATACTATTGGTAAGTATAACTTAGGGCACGATGGTACTGATTTTATATTACTGCCCAAACAAACCGATTGTTTAGCCTCTGAGGCTTGCGGTGTACCACCAACAAAACAAAAAGTAACACTGAGCCAATTGAATACCGAACCAACAAGCTGTACACCTGGTAGTGGCTGCTGCTAATACAAAGTAGTATGAAAAAGATTTTAGTATTATGCACAGGCAATAGTTGCCGTAGCCAAATTGCCGAAGGCTATTTAAAACATTTTGCAAACAATCGGGCAGCGGTATACAGTGCGGGGATTGCCACACATGGGGTAAACCCAAAAGCCATAGCTGTAATGCAGGAGGATGGTATTGATATATCCAACCATACCTCTAATAACGTAAACGAGTATAGCGAGATTGATTTTGACTATGTAATAACGGTTTGCGATAACGCTAAAGAAAATTGCCCTTATTTCCCATCAAAAGCACAACAATTCCATTATAATTTTCCAGATCCTGCAAAAGCAGAAGGCACTCCTGAGGAGATTATGAATCAGTTTCGAGAAGTACGTGGCATGATAAAACAATATACTGCTGATTTTATTACAACCCATTTTGCATAACACCTACAATCCCTATATTAATTTGTTATGAAAAACGATTGCAACCCTGTAGCCAACCGAAAGTCGTTAGGATTTTTAGATCGTTACCTTACCTTATGGATATTCCTTGCCATGCTACTCGGTATTGGAATTGGTTATTTTTTTACTGACGTGGATGATTATATTAATTCGTTTGCAGTAGGTACAACAAACATTCCGCTAGCTGTTGGGCTCATTATCATGATGTATCCGCCACTGGCAAAAGTAAAGTACAGTACCATAGGGCAAGTATTTAAAAATGTAAAAATACTCGGAGCTTCGTTACTACTCAATTGGGTAATAGGACCAATTTTAATGTTTGTACTAGCCATACTGTTTCTTAATGGCTATCCCGAATATATGGCAGGTTTAATACTAATAGGTATTGCCCGTTGTATTGCCATGGTTATTGTTTGGAACGAGCTTGCTGAGGGTAACAGGGAATATGCAGCAGGTTTAGTTGCTCTAAACAGTATTTTTCAGGTACTACTCTATAGTGTGTATGCGTATTTGTTTATAACCGTATTACCACCCATATTTGGCATAGAAGCCCTTACCGTTAGTATTACCATGCCCCAAATAGCCGAGAGTGTATTCATCTATTTGGGTATTCCGTTTTTAGCAGCCATTGTATCCCGCTACAGTCTTATAAAAATAAAAGGGGAGGAGTGGTACACTGCAAAATACCTTCCATCTATATCGCCACTCACACTTATTGCGCTACTATTTACTATTATAGTAATGTTTAGCCTTAAAGGCGAATTAATTGTAGCAATACCTATGGATGTAGTACGCATAGCCGTACCATTATCCATTTATTTTGCCCTGATGTTTGTGGTGAGTTTTATAATTGGTAAAAAAGCAGGAGCCGATTATTCACAATCCGCAGCCATATCATTTACCGCAGCAGGTAACAATTTTGAGCTTGCCATTGCTGTAGCTATTGGTGTGTTTGGTATCAATAGCGGTCAAGCGTTTGCGGGTGTAATAGGACCATTAGTAGAAGTACCCGCTTTAATAGCACTAGTTAGTTTATCTTTTTGGATAAAAAGAAAATATTATACGTAAGTAGTACGTTTTTAGGTAAATCGTTGTTTTAAAGCAGGTTTGAGTATCGTTGTTAAAACCTGTGGAGAGCGAAGATGCTCGGCCTGTTATGCAGGTCGGGTTTTTCCTTTCGCCACTCTGCTACTGTTTTTGTTTTAATGTATTCTGTAGGTAGTGTAATATCGGCAGCAATACAAAGGTGTGTAGTAGGTTGCAGTACAGTCAGAATATCCTCTAGCAACTTATTATTACGATACGGCGTTTCTATAAAAAGCTGCGATTGGTTTTTATCTTCAGATAATTTCTCAAACTGTTTTAACGCACTTTTTTTGTCTGATTTATCTATCGGTAAGTAACCATTAAAAGCAAAACTCTGCCCATTCATACCACTTGCCATTACTGCTAAAAGTATAGACGAAGGTCCTACCAATGGTACAACCTGTATTCCTTTTTGGTGTGCTAGTTTTACAATGGCAGCACCAGGGTCGGCAACACCAGGGCAACCTGCTTCACTCATTAAGCCTACATTCTTACCCTCAAAACAAGGCTGTATAAAATTAATATATTCCGATGCCTCGGTACGTTTATTCAGTACAAACAACTCCAAATCGGGTTGCTCCTTACTAGGGAGTATGGCTTTTATAAAACGGCGTGCTGTTTTTTGGTTTTCTACAATGTAATGGTTTATAAACGCAATACTTCGTGCTACTGTTTCAGGCAATACCTTCTTAGGGTCGGTATCAGGTCCTAGTGGAACAGGGAGCAAATAAAGTTTACCTAAAGCTTCCATAGCTATTTGTTAAGTAGTTTGTTGGCAACAACGGTACACGCCTCGTCTAGCATAGCATACACGGTATCAAAACCTTCGTTACCACCAAAATAAGGATCAGGAACTTCCATACCTTTTACAGTAGTTAACCCATCAAGCATTAATTGTACTTTAGCTTTAGCCTCTGGATTAGGTGCTAACTTTACCACGTTATCGTAATTCGATTTATCCATTACATAAATATAGTCGAACATTTCAAAATCAGAAGCTGTAAACTGTCGTGCTTTCTGGTTGGCAATATCCAAACCATTTTTCTTTGCAACAGCTACAGAACGTTTATCAGGCTGATGCCCAACATGCCAGTCGCCCGTACCAGCCGAGTCCACAATAAATTTATCTTTAGGTAGTTTGGATTGTAATATACCTTCTGCCAATGGCGATCGGCAAATATTACCCAAACAAACCATTAGTATTTTAGTTGCCATTATACCGAAAGTTTTTTGTTGATGTCATCAACAAATTTGCGGAATTGTTTATCTGTAGATACTAAATTGTCAACCGTTTTACAAGCGTGCAATACCGTAGCATGGTCACGGTGCCCAATTTGCGAACCAATATTGGCTAATGATGATTTGGTGTATTTTTTTGCAAAAAACATAGCCAACTGTCTTGCCTGTACTACGTGGCGTTTTCTGGTTTTAGATTGTAGCGTATCGATATCCAATTGGAAATAGTCCGATACTACTTTTTGGATGTAGTCAATAGAGATTTCGCGCTTAATATTTTTCACAAACTTCTCTACCACTTGTTTGGCAAGCTCAATAGTAACCTCGCGGTGGTTGAATGATGATTGTGCTATTAACGATATTATTGCGCCTTCTAACTCACGAACATTGCTTTTAATGTTCTTGGCTACATACTCTATAATTTCCTCAGGTATTTCTACGCCATCTCTGTATAAAATGTTGTTAAGTATGGAAATTCTTGTTTCGTAATCAGGTTGGTGTAACTCTGCCGATAATCCCCATTTAAAGCGCGATAATAAGCGTTGCTCAATATCCTGCATATCCACAGGTGCTTTATCGGAGGTAAGAATTACCTGCTTGCCATTTTGGTGCAGGTGGTTAAAGATGTGGAAAAACACATCTTGTGTTCCTGTTTTACCCGAAAGGAATTGTACATCATCTATAATCAATACATCAATAAGCTGATAGAAATGAATAAAATCATTACGCGTGTTGCGCTTAACCGAGTCGATATATTGTTGTGTAAATATTTCAGCAGAAATATAAAGTACTGTTTTATCTGGGAATTTATCTTTTATCTCCACACCAATAGCATGCGCTAAGTGTGTTTTACCCAACCCCACACCACCAAATATAAGTAGTGGGTTAAACGATGTACCACCAGGTTTGTTGGCAACCGCCATACCTGCCGAACGCGCTAACCTATTGGAGTCGCCCTCAAAAAAGTTATCAAAACTATAATTGGCATTAAGTTGCGATTCTATTTTAAGGTTGCGTATACCAGGTATAATAAAAGGGTTTTTTAATTCTGGGTTTTTATTTTGCAATGGTACATCCACCTCCTGTGGTTTTACAGGAGCACGGTGTGCACTTGGTAACTGCTCCGTAAAGGGCTGTTTGTTACCATAAGTATTTTCCATCTTAATTTTATAGAGTAACTTTGCGCCCGTACCAAGTTCTTTCGTTAGGGCAACTTTTAGGAGTTTTACGTAATGCTCCTCCAGCCACTCATAAAAAAATTTGCTAGGTACCTGTATGTACAATGCATTGTCAGTAAGTTCAACGGCACGTATCGGTTCAAACCAAGTTTTGTAGGCTTGATCTTGAATATTGTCCTTTATGAAGAGTAGACAGTTTTCCCATACCGATTGCGCAGTTTTAGTCAT